>NZ_JADNDZ010000079.1 GCF_015552075.1 Collinsella aerofaciens | reverse complement strand
AGAGAAGAGGCGGGGCATGCCCCGCCTCTTACACCACATCTCTGCGCGCTACCCTATTTCACCGCAACTGATGTGGGCGTCCCTAGTGAGTTGGCTGGTAGCGGGGGCAGTAGCTGATGGCGATGGCGTCGATGCCTACATGGGTGGCGATGGTGCAGCCGATGGGGCCGGTGCCGGCGTCTACATAGTCTTGGCCTGCGAGCGCTTGGCTGACGAGCTCTTGCTCCTCGGCGGCGCCGGTCGTGAGCACGCGCACGCTTGAACCCGGATGCTCAGCCAAAAACGCGAGGCAGTCGGCCATGGTGTTGACGACGATGCGCTTGGCGCCGCGGCCCTTCTTGATGGCCTTGATCTCGCCCGATTTCCACTCCGGCGAAACGGCCAGGCGAATGTTGAGCATCTGCGTGAGCTGGCCGGCGAGCTTGGGCGCGCGGCCGTTCTTAACGAGGTTCTCGAGCGTGCGGGGAATCAGCAGCAGGTGGGCGTCGGGCAGCGTCGCGCGGATCTGCGCCTCGGTCTCGTCCAGGCTGCGGCCGTCCTCGCGCATGGCCAGCGCGTACTCCACCAGCAGGCCCTCGGCACCCGAGCCGGTGCGCGAGTCGATGCAGCGCACGTCGAGTTCGTGCGTTTCGGCCGTCAGGCTGGCGTTGGCATAGCAGGCGGACCACTCGCTGCACAGTGAGATAAAGATGGCGCTATCATGGCCGTCGGCGAGCGCGCGGTCAAAGAGTGCCTTGAACTCGCCGGCGCTCGGCTGCGAGGTGTGCGGCAGTTGCTCGGAGCCGGCCATGCGCGCGACGTATTCCTCGGCGGTAATCTGCACCTGGTCGAGCAGGTCCTCGCCCTCGATAATCACATGCAGCGGAATCACGTAAATGCCGAGCTCTTGAGCGTGGGCGGGGGAGATGTCCGACGTGGAGTCGGTTATGATGGCAAAAGACATAATTGCACCTTTCGTTGGGGCGCTTGCGCGCCGCCTTCTGAGAGCAAAGTGCGACAAGTATAGTAGAGTCGTTCCACATTACTAGGTTCAATTGTTGAATAGTCAACAGTTTGAAGTGTCGGTGTGGAAATCGTCAACTGGGGAAGAGGAATGCCGATGGAGGCGTTGGAGATAGGCAAACGGCCGGTCGTGTTGTTCGATTTTGACGGCACGGTGGCAGATACGGGCCGGGCAGTGATGACCTCGACGCGCAAGACGCTGGCTGCGCGCGGGTTTTCGGAGGCGCAGATGGGTGATCTGCGCCGTATGATCGGGCCGCCCCTGTGGAAGAGCTTTCACGACTTTTACGGCTTTTCCCGCGAGGAGTCGCTTGTGGTGGCTGACGAGTACCGTGCCTTTTTTGATGAGCTGGGACCTGAAGAGTATCCCGTGTTCGACGGAATCCCCGAGCTGCTCGATGGCCTTGCCGCGCAGGGGCATCGCATGGCGGTCGCGACGTCTCGCATGGAAGCAAAGTGCATTGACATGGTGCATGAGCTGGGGCTTTCTCAGTTTGAGGCGGTGGTCGGCATGAATCCGTCGCAGGGGCGCGAGACCAAGGCCGATTCGGTTCGCGATGCCCTGGCGGCGCTCGGCGCGACGGCGGGCGATGCCGTGATGATCGGCGATCGCTTTAACGACGTGGAAGGCGCGCACGCGATGAGCGTGCCGTGCATCGGCATTTATTCGGGTGCGGCGGCGCCGGGGGAGCACGAGGCAGCGGGCGCCGATGCGGTGGTGCACTCGGTGGCCGAGCTTGCTAAACTTTTCGCTATCTAATAGACGTAATGTGAGGGGCGGGCGTATCCGTCGCTCATTGGTAAGGAGGTCGTCCATGAATCAGGTGGAGCAGAGCGTTACCGAGTATGTCGACGAGGTCTGGGAAGATGTCGTTGCCGATATCGAACAGCTGGTGAGCTATCCGTCCGTGGCCGTTGCTGCCAATGCGGAGCTCGGTGCGCCGTTTGGCCGCCCGGTCCGTGATGCGCTCGATTGCGCGCTCGGCATTGCGCAAAAGCTCGGCTATCAGACGAGCGACGACGAGGGCTATGTGGGAATCGCCGATATCCCGGGCCGCGGCGACAAACAGCTCGCGACTATCTGCCATGTTGACGTGGTACCCGCTGGCCCCGGCTGGAACACCGACCCGTTTGCGATGGAGCGTCGCGAGGGCTGGCTGCTCGGCCGTGGCGTGATTGATGACAAGGGTCCGGCGGTGCTGTCGCTCTACGCCGGTGCCTACCTGCTCAAGCACGGCATTGTGCCGCGCTATACCTTCCGCGCGCTGCTGGGCTGCGATGAGGAAGTGGGCATGTCCGACGTTCACCATTATCTGGAGAACCACGCAGACCCCGACTTTTTGTTTACGCCCGATGCCGAGTTCCCGGTCTGCAATGCCGAGAAGGGCCAGTTTGGGGCGACGTTTGTGAGCCCCAAGATCGACGGCGGGCGCATTGTGTCCTGGAGCGGTGCCGAGGCGAGCAACGCCATTCCGTCGCAGTCCATCTGCGAGCTCGCGATTGCCGCTGATGAGCTGCCGGCGCCGGTCGAGAACGCCGACCGCTTGGAGATTACGGCGCTCGATAACGGGCACGCGCAGATTTTTGCCCATGGCATTGGCGGTCATGCCTCGATGCCCGAGGGAACGATTAACGCCGTCGGCCTGATCGTGGCGTATCTGCGCGAGGCCGAGGACGCGTTTGGTGCACGCGACGAACGCCTGCTGACGCCTGCCGAGCACGAGTTCGTCAAGTTCCTGGCCTTTGTGCATGCGGATGCCTATGGCCGCGGCCTGGGTATCGATGCGACGAGTCCGGCGTTTGGCCCGCTTACCTGCAACGCTGGCGTCATCCGCGTGGCGGATGGCCATATTGAGCAGGTCATCGACGTGCGCTTCCCCGACAGCACGAGCGCCGATACCATCTGCGAGCAGCTCGAGCCGCTCGTGGGCCGCTTTGGTGTGACGTATCTCGTGGGTCGTACCAAGGTGCCGTTCTCGGTCTCTGCCGACGATCCGGCCGTGAAAGCGCTGATTGATACCTATAACGAGTTTACGGGCAAGCATGCCGAGCCCTTCGCCATGGGCGGTGGCACGTACGCGCGCAACTTTGCCCGCGCCGTATCGTTTGGCCCCGAAGAGACCGGCCTGGAGCTGCCCGCGTGGGGCGGCCAGATGCACGGCCCCAACGAGTGTGCCAGCGAAGAACAGCTCAAGCAGGCGCTCAAGATTTATATCGTGGCGATCCTGCGCCTCAACGAACTGGAACTTTAGGGCTTCCCCAGGCACCCGACCTTGCCCCTCAAACCGTCGCTTGCGTCAAAGTACGCGGCGCTCCTCTTTCGGGGCAATCTCGGGCACTTGGGAAACCCCTATATCCTGCTTGGATACAAACTTGCATTACGAGCCCGGTGCTTCGGCCCGGGCTTTTTCTGTTGCGGTGGGGTAGTCATTGGGGACGTTCCTTTGGTGTAAAAGGTGCGCCATGTTCGGCGCTGGATTGTTATCCGTTTGTAAAGGCTGGGCAGAGCTTGCGGTAAAGGTCTATCAATAGCCCGTAAGAAACCGCAGTTGGCGCTGGTGCTGCCCGGTCGGGGTCGTATCTTTCCAAACAGCAAAGCGGGCAGGGTGCCCGCGAGTCGCATGTATGAAAGGAAGATCATGCTCGATCAGGCTTATTCTCGTCGTCAGTTCCTCGGCCTCGCTGGTGGTCTTGCCAGCATCGTCGGTCTCGGTCTCGTTGGTTGCGGCGGCGCAGGCGCATCCGACGCCGCCGATACGGGTAGCGCCGCCGTTGCCGAGTCCGTCTCCGGCGAGGTGACCTACGATGGTGCCTCCTCGTTCCAGGCTCTCGTCGAGGCCGCTGCCGAGAAGTTCATGGACGCCAACCCCGATGTCTCCGTCTCCGGCTCGGGTAACGGTTCGGGCAAGGGCCTGACCGCTGTCGCCGCCGGCACCGTCACCATCGGCAACTCCGACGTCTTCGCCGAGACCAAGCTCGAGGCCGATCAGGTCAAGAACCTCGTCGACCACGAGGTCGCCGTCGTGGGCATGGGTCCCGTCGTCTCCAAGAACGTCAAGGTCGACGACCTGTCCCTCGAGCAGCTCAAGGGCATCTTCTCCGGCCAGATCACCAACTGGAAGGAGGTCGGCGGCGACGACGCCAAGATCGTCGTCCTCAACCGCAAGGCCGGCTCCGGCACCCGTGCCACCTTCGAGGCCGCCGTCTTTGGTGACGAGGCCGTCGACTTTAAGGGCGACGCCGAGCTCGACAAGTCCGGCGACGTCCAGACTCAGATGGGCAGTACCGACAACGCCATCTCCTACCTCGACTTCTCGCACTTCGATGACTCCAAGTTCAACGCCATCAAGGTCGAGGGCGTCGAGCCCAAGAGCAAGAACGTCACCGACGACTCCTTCAAGATCTGGGCGACCGAGCACATGTACTGCTCCAAGGACGCCGACGAGGCTACCAAGGCTTTCCTTGAGTTCATGCTCTCCGACGACGTCCAGGGCAAACTCGTCGAGGAGCAGGGCTTTATCCCCGTCTCTGCCATGAAGGTCGTCAAGGACGCCAGCGGCAAGGTCTCCGCTAAATAAGCAATCGCCCCCGGAAAGGTTTGCAATGGCAAAACAGCTGCCAAAGCGCGACCTTGAGAACGTGGGCCTGGGCGTCACGGGCGCGTGCGTAGCGCTCGTGACGCTTGTCGTTGCCGCGCTCATCTTTATGGTCGCCCAAAAGGGCCTCTCGGCTTTTGTCAAGGACGGCGTCTCGGTCGTCGAGTTTTTCACCGGCACCAAGTGGGACCTGGCCAACACGGCCGAAAACGGCCTGCCTTATACCGGCGCCCTGCCCCTGATCGTCACCTCGTTTGCGGTCATGGTGCTCTCCACGCTCATCGCGCTGCCCATCGCCATCGGCTCTGCCATCTTTGCGGTCGAGATTAGCCCTAAGTTTGGCTCCAAGGTCTTTCAGCCGCTCATTGAGCTTTTGACCGGTATTCCCTCGGTCGTCTTTGGCCTGATTGGCTTTCACGTGGTCGTCGGCCTTATGAAGAGCGTTTTCCACGTGAGTACGGGTCTGGGCATCTTGCCCGGCGCCATCGTGCTGGCTGTCATGATTCTGCCGACCATGACCACGCTTTCGGTCGATGGCCTGCGCGCCGTGCCCGACGGCTACCGCCAGGGCTCGCTCGCGCTGGGCTACACCCGCTGGCAGACCATCTGGCACGTGGTGCTCAAGTCCGCCATGCCGTCGCTCATGACCGCGGTTATCTTGGGCATGACCCGCGCCTTTGGCGAGACGCTCGCCGTGCGCATGGTCATCGGCGGCATCGAGGCCATGCCGACGTCGCTGCTGTCGCCGGCTTCGACCATCACCACCACGCTCACCACGTCCATGGCAGTCTATGCCGAGGGCTCGGCCCAAGACGACGTCCTGTGGGCACTCGGTCTGCTGCTGATGGGCATGAGCCTCATCTTCATCCTGATCATCCATCTCATTGGCCGCAAGGGGGCGAAGGCTCGTGGCTAGCACGCGCATCCACATCGACGAGGCGAGGCTCGGGCGTGTCCAAAAGCAGGATCGCATCGCCACGGGCGTGCTGACGGCGATCGTCGCCATCGTCATGCTCATCGTCATCTCCATGGTGGCCTATATCCTGTTCGAGGGCATCTCGACGCTGTTCCAGCCGGGCTTTCTCACAGAGCCGTCGCGCGCCAACGGAACGCAGGGCGGCGTGCTCTACCAGCTGTTCGACTCGTTCTACCTGCTGCTGATCACTCTGATCATCTCGGTGCCCATCAGCCTAGGCGGAGCGGTCTTCCTGGTTGAGTACGCGCCGAACGGCCCTATCCGCGACATCGCCTCTACCGCCATCGAGACGCTGTCCTCGCTGCCTTCCATCGTCGTCGGCATGTTTGGCTTCCTGGTGTTCTCGGTGCAGCTGGGCTGGAAGTACTCCATCATCTCCGGCGCCGTCGCGCTCACCATGTTCAATATCCCCATTCTGGTGCGCGTGATTCAGCAGGCGCTCGAGGACGTGCCACAGGCCCAGCGCGATGCATGCCTGGCCATGGGCCTTACCCGCTGGGAGGCCACGCTGCACATCCTGATTCCCGAGGCCATGCCCGCCATCGTGACCGGCATCGTGCTTTCGGCCGGCCGCGTCTTTGGTGAGGCCGCGGCGCTGCTCTTTACCTCGGGCATGAGCTCGCCGGTGCGTCTGAACTTCTTGAGCTTTAACCTGTCGAGCCCCACCTGCGCCTGGAACGTGTTCCGCCCCGGTGAGTCGCTCGCCGTGCACATCTACAAGATCTATGGCGAGGGCAGCCCCGAGGCCCAGCAGATCGTTTGGGGCACCGCGGCGCTGCTGATGATTTGCGTGCTGCTGTTTAACGTAGTCGCCCGTATCGTGGGCAAACAACTGGCAAGGAAGATGACGGCCGAATGAGCGAGATAAATGCAACGCCCGCAACTGAGGCGGCATCGTCCGAGACCCAGGACTTTTTGTCGAGCGTGGGGGAGAGCGAGAAGCGCGTGCGCGCGAGCGGCAAGGCCGTGAGCGACGAGGTCGTGCTCTCCACCAAGGACGTCAACGTGTACTATGGCGACCACCATGCACTGCACAATACGTCGCTCGACTTTCACAAGGGTGAGATCACGGCGCTCATCGGGCCTTCGGGCTGCGGTAAGTCGACCTTCTTGCGTAGCCTCAACCTCATGAATCGCGAGATTCGCGGCTGCCGCGTGGAGGGCGAGATCAACTATCGCGGGCGCAACGTGAACACCAAGACCGAGAACACCTACGAGTTGCGTCGCTCCATTGGCATGGTGTTCCAGCAGCCCAACCCGTTTCGCAAGTCCATTCGCGACAACATCACGTTTGCGCCTAGGCGCCACGGCATCACCGACCGCGACGAACTCGACCGCATGGTCGAGGAGAGCCTGCGCGGCGCGGCGCTGTGGGACGAGGTCAAGGACAAGCTCGACAAGAGCGCCTATGCGCTTTCGGGCGGCCAGCAGCAGCGTCTGTGCATCGCGCGCACGCTGGCGCTCAACCCCGACGTGATTCTGTTCGACGAGCCCTGCTCGGCGCTCGACCCCATCTCGACGCTGGCGATCGAGGACCTCATGTCATCGATCGTGGCCGACCGCGCCATCGTTATCGTGACGCACAACATGGAGCAGGCGTCGCGCGTGTCCAACCGCACGGCGTTCTTCTACATGGGCGATATGGTCGAGTACGACGAGACTGACGAGATTTTCCAACGGCCCAAGGATAAGCGGCTGAATGATTACCTCACCGGCATGTTCTCCTAGTCCGGGACATGCTTGAGGCCCGCGGCGGCCACGGTTGCTACGGGACTGATTGGAGAGGCGGGTCATCTCTTTTGGGAGATGGCCCGCCTTTTTGTGTCGTGTGCGGCCCGCCTTTTCGCTGCTATTATGGACAACGTTGAATTTCTACGAAGGAGCAGGGCATATGGCGATTCTTTTGGGATGCGATTCCGTCAGCCTAGAGTTTCCCACCAAGCATATTTTCGATAGCGTGACGCTCGGCGTGGGCGAGGGCGACCGTATTGGTATTGTCGGTAAAAACGGCGACGGCAAGTCGACGCTGCTGAGCGTGCTCGCCGGCACGCTGGAGCCCGACGACGGCCGCGTGACGCATCGTCGCGGCACCACGATCGGCCTGCTCGGCCAAAAGGACCAGCTTGTCGACACCGACACCGTGCACCATGCCGTCGTGGGCGACACGCCCGAGTATGAGTGGGCGTCGAGCCCCCGCACGCGCCAGATCCTCGCCGGTCTCATTAGCGATGTGCCCTGGGAGGGCACGGTGGGCGAGCTTTCGGGTGGCCAGCGCCGCCGCGTGGACCTCGCGCGCCTGTTGATCGGCGACTACGACGTGCTCATGCTCGACGAGCCCACTAACCATCTGGACATGCGCACCATCAACTGGCTTGCACGCCATCTTAAGGCTCGCTGGCAGCGCGGTCAGGGCGCCATGCTCGTGGTCACGCACGATCGCTGGTTCTTGGACGAGGTCTGCACCAGCATGTGGGAGGTCCACGACGGCCAGGTCGATCCCTTCGAGGGCGGCTACTCCGCATATATCCTGCAGCGCGTGGAGCGCGACCGCATGGCCGCGGTTACCGAGGAACGCCGTCGCAACATGGCGCGCAAGGAGCTCGCGTGGCTGAGCCGCGGCGCCCAGGCGCGTTCCACCAAGCCCAAGTTTCGCGTTGATGCCGCTCGCGAGCTGATCGCCGACGTGCCGCCCGTGCGTGACGAGCTGGAGCTCAAGCGCCTCGCCGTGAGCCGCCTGGGCAAGCAGGTTATCGATGTGGTCGACGTGGACGCCGGCTATGCGGATACCGATGGCGCGCCCAAGCAGGTGCTCTCTGACGTGACCTGGCTCATTGGTGCGGGCGACCGCTATGGCCTTTTGGGCGAGAACGGTGCCGGCAAGTCGACGCTGCTCGACGTGATCCAGGGCAAGATTGAACCCACGCGCGGCCGCGTGAAGATTGGCCAGACAGTGCGCTTTGGCGTGCTGTCGCAGCAGCTCGAGGAGCTCAAGCCCTACATGGGCGACACGATCCGCGAGGTGCTCGGCAACTATAAGAAGTACTACGTCATCGACGGCAAGGAGACTTCGCCCGAGAAGCTCTGCGAACGTCTGGGCTTTACGACGCAGCAGCTCTGGAGCCGCATCGGCGATCTTTCGGGCGGCCAGCGCCGTCGCCTGTCGCTGTTGCTGACGATTCTGGACGAGCCCAACGTGCTCATCCTGGACGAGCCGGGCAACGACCTGGATACCGACATGCTCGCGATTGTCGAGGACCTGCTGGACGGCTGGCCCGGCACGCTGATCCTGGTGACGCACGACCGCTTTTTGATGGAGCGCGTGACCGACCAGCAGTGGGCGCTGCTCGACGGCCACCTGACGCATATGCCCGGTGGCGTGGACCAGTACCTGCGCCTGTGCAACGCTACCGCCGAGGGCGAGCCCGTGGGCGCGCCGAGCGCCAAGACCGGCACGTTCGACACCGGTGCCGCGGCAGCTGCGGCCGAAAAGCCCAAGTCGAGCGGTCAGCCCAACGGCCTGTCCAACGCCGAGCGCCAGAAGCTCCGCCGCGAGGTGAGTTCGCTCGAGCGCAAGATGGAGACGCAGCGCACCCGCGTTGAGGAGGCCGAGGCAGCAATGGCCCAAGTCGATCCCACCAACTACACGGCGCTCGGCGAGCAGCAGGCAAAGATCGACGAGGCTCACGCTGCCATGGACGAGCTGGAGATGGCGTGGCTCGAGGCGAGCGAAAAGCTCGAGGGCGAGGAGTAGGCGAGAATGATCAAAGCCGCATTTTTCGATATCGACGGCACGCTGCTGAGCTTTAAGACCCACCGGATTCCGGCGTCGGCGCAGCAGGTGCTCGACAGCTTTCACGAGCAGGGGATTGCGTGCGTGATCGCCACGGGCCGTCCGACCTACCAGATGCCGGACTGGCTGTTCGACCTGGGCTGGGATGCGTACATTACGCTTTCGGGCCAGCACTGCTTTGATGCCGAGGGGGTTTACCGCAGCTGCCCGATCGATTCGGACGACGTCGCGGTGATTGTGGACCAGGTGGCGCAGGGGCGCTACGACTCGCTGTGCATGCAGGGCGAGAACTCGTTTGTGAACCGCCTGTCCGAGCGCGTGGTGACGGCTGGCAGCAACGCGGGAATCGTCTACCACGAGGAGCCGTTTGAGCACGCCTTTGACGCACCGGTCTACCAGTTTTGCGCCTTTGTGGACCCGGTCGACGAGCATATCGTGACCGACGCCGTGTCGCATTCGCTCACCACGCGCTGGTGCGACCTATTCTGCGACATTATTCCCGCTAACGGCGGCAAGGACCTGGGCGTGGCGGCGACGCTCGAGCGGCTTGGTATCGACGCGAGCGAGGCGATTGCCTTTGGCGACGGCGAGAACGACCTGTCGATGTTTGCCGCCGTGGGCACGAGCGTGGCCATGGGCAACGCGCAGGACACGGTGAAGGCTGCGGCGACCTATGTGACGACCGCCGTGGACGACGACGGCATCTACAACGCCGCGAAGTACTTTGGACTGCTATAGCTGCGGCTCGGCACTTGGGGACACTCCTTGCGGGGCGTGTTCCCATTTTGTTTTCGTCCCGCTCGTTTTGTGAAACACGGCTAACTTTTAGGCAAAGTAGTAAGACATGGGCAACTTTTGCGGTAAAGTAAGCCGTGGAAAGTATCCAAAGGCTAACTAGCAATCATCGCGAAAGGCGGCCCATGGCCCTACGTGAATCCGGAGAAGACTATCTCGAATCGATCTACGTTCTGTCGGAACGCCAGGGCATCGTGCGCTCGATCGACGTTGCGGAGTACCTCGGCGTAACCAAGGCGAGCGTTTCCAAGGCCATGGCGACGCTGGAAAGCAACGGCTATGTCGAAATGGGCAAGCGCGACGTTCATCTGACGGAGCGTGGTCTGGAGGTCGCTCGCCAAATGTGGGAGCGTCACTGCTTTTTCGTGGGGCTGCTGGAGGATGCGGGTGTTTCGGCTGAGGTCGCGTCGCAAGAGGGCTGCCACATGGAGCACTGCCTGAGCGAGGAAAGCTTCGAGAAACTGAGGGCGATGCTGAACCGGGGCGAGGTGACGGGCCAAGCGGCGGAATCCTAACGAACCCCCAGTAGCGCGGAGTTCGCGCAAAGCGCGAACCAGCGACCGGGACCAGCGGTCCTTTCGGCCAAGTCCATTTCAGCAAAGGAACCCCGCCAGCAAGCGATGCCCAAGAACTGCCACCTACGTCACCGCAGGCCGGGGCCGGGTTTGGTTTTGAAAACACTCCACAGCGCGAGG
>NZ_JADNDZ010000078.1 GCF_015552075.1 Collinsella aerofaciens | reverse complement strand
GCCGCGCCCCGCAGTGCCCGCTTCCCCCGAGAACAATTATCAGTGCAGGTAGATGGCTTGCGATTTTGCGAAAATAGCGAGTGTGGTTGGGATTTTCGTTTTTATCGTAGTAAACTAGCATAGTTTTTAAATGGCACCATATTGGCAACAGCCCCTGATCCCCCGGGGACGGAGGAAAACGGACCACTTTGCTCTTGCAAGGCCCCACATAGCGCCGTTTGCCGCTGTGCGCGCCCGCGATTTTTGAGTCGCACCTGTTTTCCTGCGAAAACGCCGTGTCTCAACTTTGGTGAGACATTTGTCTCACGCTCAAAATCGAATCTGGAACGTGTGTCACCTGCCCAAATTGTGTCTCATTCCGTAACTTTAGGCTGATGCAAGGTCAAGCCCGCGAGAAGGGAGACGCGATGAGCAAGCACACGAGGGGTCTCTTGGCGGTGATACTGGCCGTAGTGCTGGTATTGCCAGCCGCAGCATTCGCCATGCTGCCCGAGGCCAACGCCAGATCCAGTACGGGAATGGACGGGCCGATAGTGAGCGGGCCGACGGTCGTCGACCCCGACACCACCGGACGCTGGGAAATCTGGGCGGCCGGCCACAGCGGCAATAAAGTAACGACTCAAAACGTCGGTCGAATCTGGACCGACAAGACGGTCAAGGCAACCGAGGAAAACGAAGAGTCGGACTTCTTGACTACGCTTTCGGCGATGTCCTCGACGTCTAATTCAAAGGTGACGGTTACCACGCCGCTTGACATCGTGATGGTGCTGGATGCCTCTGGCTCGATGAATGATCCTATGGGCGGTGGAGATTCCACCAAGCGTATCGATGCACTGAAGAACGCTGCGAACAGCTTTATCGACACCATCGCCAAACAAAACGAAGGTATCGAGGGTGTCGATAGACAGCATAAGGTTGCCATTGTTAAGTTTGCGGGTGATGAGACCGATAAGGTTGGAAACGACACGTATCGCTCCGGCAGCCATAGCTACAACTATTCGCAGACAATGCAAGGGTTGACGGCGTGCACGGTTGGCGGCGCAAAGGGTCTTAAGGGAACGATCGATTCCATTAAACCTGCTGGCGCCACGCGTGCCGATTATGGTATGAAACAAGCCGAGAAAAACATCAAAACTTCTGGACGCGCGGACGCCAAGAAGATTGTTGTGTTCTTTACCGACGGCAAGCCAACGAGCTACAGCGAGTTTGATTCTGATGTCGCCAACGATGCCGTGACGGCTGCCAAGAACATGAAGGACGGCAAGGCCACCGTTTATACCATTGGCATCTTTAACGGTGCGAACCCCAATGCCAGTGTCCAAGATTCGAAGACAAGCCAAGAGAACAAGTTCATGCAGGCCGTGTCGAGCAACTACCCCAATGCCACGGCATGGAATACTCACGGTGCGCGCGCAGAAAACTCCGAATATTACAAGTCGGCAACCAACGCCGAAGAGCTCAAGAAGGTCTTCGACGACATCTCAAAGGCCATTACGTCGGAAGCACCTCACCCGACCGAAATCCACAAGGGTTACGACGCGACCAAGTCCGGCTACATTACGTTTACCGATGAGCTGGGCGACTTTATGCAGGTCGACGGTTTTATATACAACGGCACGACGTTTGACAAGCCGACAAAGACCGAGGACAACGTCGACACCTACACATTTACGGGTGATGCCGCGAACCTGGTCATCACCGTTCAACATGCCAAAGAGGGCGAGCCTCAGACCGGCGATATCGTAACGGTCAAGATTCCTGCGTCGTTGATTCCGCAGAGCCACTTTAAGAACGAAGACGGCAAGCTTTCGGTCGACAGCGCTCAGCCTATCCGCGTGAAGTACACCTCGAGTGTGAAGAGCGTTGCGCTCGACAACCTGTTTACGCCCGAGAAGGTCACGGGGCTCAAGGATTACATCGAGCATAATACGACCGTCGTTGACGGCGCCAACACCGTGAATTTCTATGCGAACAAGTGGAGTGGCGGCGCGCTGGGCGATACAGTTGCGACCTTTGAGCCGGCCGACACCAACCGCTACTACTACTTCCAGAAGCAGACGCCTATTTACACGGATAAGGAATGCACGAAGCCGGCAACGGGCTCGCTGGCAGATACCGGCACCTATTACTACAAGGATGAGTTTGAGGAGCAGGGCGAGAACGGCGAGGCCAAGCCCGCCACCGCCGTCATCGAGTTTATCGGCGGCGACGCCGCGAAGTTCGACGGCGCGATTGTTCCCGATGAGAACGGTAACTTGGTGTTTACTGTGGGCACCGCACGTCTGGCCTTTATCGATGAGCTCCACACCATCAAGGAGAACAACAAGACCGATACCGCGACCGACGTGCTCAACCCCAAGTGGAACAACACGTCTGCAAAGTTGACCGCGACGCATGTCAACTCCTACCTGGGCAATAACGGCAAGATCAGCTTTGCGTACAACATGACGCCGGCAACGGTGGACACCAAGGCCAAGTTTGGTCTGACCAAGGTGCTCGAGGGCCGCGACTGGAGGGATACGGACAGGTTTGAGTTTGGTCTGACGTCCGAGGGCAACGCCCCAATGCCCGAGTTCGCGACTGTGCCCGTGACCAAGGGCGATCTGGATGACAAGGGCAAGGCTGCCATTAACTTCGGTACGATCGAATACGCCGAGCCCGGCACGTATGTCTACAAGGTTAGCGAAAAGAACGCCGGGACCACGGTTGACGGCATCACCTACAGCAAGAACGTCGCGGAGATCACCGTGACGGTGACGCCCAACAAGAAGGGCGTGCTCAGCGCTGCCGTGCAGGTGACTTGGAGTGAAGCAGGCGAGAACGAGTTCAAGAACGTTTATACTGCGGAGCCTGTTGAGTCCAGTGTCACCGAACAGATCGCCGTGACCAAGTCCCTGACCGGGCGCGACCTTGCGGAAAGCGAGTTCAGCTTTGAGCTGCGCGAGATCAAGGGTGAGGACTCTGAGCTTATCGAGACCGTTGCGAACGCTGCAGACGGCAAGGTGACGTTCAACCCCATCAAGTACACCGAGATCGGCCAGCACACCTACACGCTGCATGAGGTTAAGGGCAACGCCGGTGGTATTGCCTACGACGAAACGGTCTACACCATCGTTACGACCATCAGCGATAACGGCAAGGGCCAGCTGGTGGCTACGCATGAGCTTAAGGACGCCAAGAACGTCAAGAGCATCGAGTTCAAGAATGCCTACAACGCGACTGCCGCCGAGGCATCGCTTGCGGGCAAGAAGAATCTGCAGGTTCCCGATGGCCTGACCCCGGCCGACATCACCGGCAAGTTCACCTTTACCGTGACCGGCGAAAAGGGCGCGCCTATGCCCGAGCGCACGAGCGTGCACAACGGCGCCGACGGCAAGGTCGACTTTGGCAAGATCACCTTTACGCTCGACGACCTTAACAAGGCTCTGGGCGATAAGCCCGAGAAGCGCGAGCACACCTTTACCTACACCGTGACCGAGTCCGGCGAGGTGGCTGGCGTGACTAACGACGCCAAGCCTTCGCGCACGGTTTCCTTCACCGTGACCGATGACGGCAAGGGTAAGCTGAGCGTATCCCGTAACCCGGACGGCAATGCGGCCTTCACATTCACCAATATCTACGGCGTGAAGCCTGTCGAGTCTCGTGTTACCGACGAGATCGAGGCGACCAAGACCCTGACCGGACGCGACCTCAAGGCCGGCGAGTTCCGCTTCGAGCTCGTCGAGGGCGAGGGCAAGGACGCCAAGGTCGTCGCCACGGGTACCAACGCCGCCGACGGCAAGATCACGATGAGCGAGATCGCCTACACCGAGGCCGGCAAGCACACCTACACGCTGCGCGAGGTCCCGGGCGACGCCGGCAACGGCATCACCTACGACGACAAGACCTACACCATCGAGACCACCATCACCGACAACGGCGACGGCACGCTCAAGGCCGAGCATGTCCTGAAGGGCGACGCCACGGCTGCAACCTTCAAGAACACCTACAGCGTGACCCCGCTCGAGACCGAGGTCGACTTTGACCTGAGCAAGGCTATCGACGGCCGCGACTGGACGGATACGGACGAGTTCAGCTTTACCATCAGCCCCGCCGAGGGCACCGACGCCCCGCTGCCCGACCCTGCAACCGTGACCGTGAGCAAGAAGAACGCGGACGACAATGGTATCGCCGCCATCAAGTTCGGCAAGATTCGCTACACGGCTGCCGGAACCTATAAGTACGAGATCCGCGAGAACGCGGGCAACGCGGCCGGCATGACGTATGACGAGCATGCCGCGACCGCCGAGGTGACCGTGACTGAGGACGGCGAGGGCAAGCTGATCGCCAATGTCACCAAGAAGGAAAACGGACGCTTCACCAACACGTACCGCACTGAGCTTAACTACACCGCGGCCGGCGGCCTCAAGCTCAGCAAGAGCCTCTCCGGACGTCCCATGACTGAGGGTCAGTTCACCTTTACCGTGACGCCCGCCGACGAGGCTTCGGCCAACGCGCTTGGCCTGCTGCCCGGAGCCAACAACTTCAAGTCCCCTGCAACGGCAGAGGCGACGGTCGGTCTGATTGACATTCTGGCTGGCCATGAGGTCAAGTTTACGCAGGCCGACGCCGGCAAGACCTTCACGTACGCCGTGGCCGAGAAGAATGACGGCAAGCCCGGTTACACCTACGATGACGCCGTCCGCACCGTGACGATTGCTATCGCCGATGACGGCGCCGGTACGCTTACCGCCACGACGACCGTCTCCGGCGGTCCCGAGGGTACGCATACGACGGTCCACAAGAGCGGTGAGAACAAGGTCGAGAGTGCCCTGGTCCCGTTCCACAACAGCTACAGCGCTACGACCAATACGCCTGGTGGTACCGCTGCTCAGGTTGTCGCCACCAAGACCCTGACCGGTCGTCCGATGGCCGACGGCGAGTTCTGGTTCGGCATTGCCTATCAGGGCGAGCTTGTGGGCTACGAAAACCTCAAGCCTAATATCGGCGGGCATGTGAGCTTTGATGCGCTGCACTACGACACCGAGATGCTTGCCAATCTTGAGGCGGCTGGGCTTGCCCATCGTACCGACAAGGACGGTAAGCTCGCTTGGACCATTAACTACACGGCCTACGAAGATTTATTCGGGCTGCCGAATGGCGTTTCCGCTACAACGTGGAGCTTTGGCTTTAAGGTTATCGTTGTCGACAACGGTGACGGTACCCTGACGGCAACGGTCGACTACGGTGGCGTCGAGCCCTTGTTCGAAAACGTCTACGGCGCCGAGGCCGTGGATGCCGCACTCATCGGCACCAAGAAGCTCCAGGCAGCCGAGGGCCTGGCCCCGGCCGACATCGCGGGTAAGTTTACCTTTACCGTGACCGCTGACGAGGCGGGTGCCCCGATGCCCGAGCGCACGACCGCAACCAACGACGCGGCCGGCAACGTGGACTTTGGCAAGATCCACTTTACGCTCGAGGACCTCAACCGCGCCCTGGGCGTGACGGACGATGCGACCGATAAGGCCGAGGCAGACGAAGCTGACGAGGCTGAGGCCGACGAGGCAGAGGCTGAAGAGGCCGACGCCGACGCTGATGCCAACGCCGACGAGCCCAGCGACGAGTCCGAGCCCGCAGATCCCGCTGCCCCGCGCTCGCACACCTTTACCTACACGGTGGCCGAGTCCGGTAGCGCCCCTGGCGTGACCAACGACACCAACGCCACGCGCAAGGTTTCCTACACCGTGACCGATGACGGTGCCGGACATCTGATCGTCAAGCGCGACGGCGGCGACGGTGCGGCCTTTACGTTCACCAACACGTACGGCGTGGCACCTACCGATTCTTCCGTGACCGATCAGGTCAAGACGGTTAAGCGTCTGACCGGCCGCGACCTTGCAGCTGGCGAGTTCACGTTTGAGCTGCTCGAGGACGGTGTGGTTGTCGCTAGCGGTACCAACGACGTCAACGGTAACGTTACGCTGAGCCCGATCCGCTACGAGGCACCCGGCACGCACACGTACATGCTGCGCGAGGCTTGCCCCAACGCGCTCGGCCTGTACAAGGGCGTCACCTATGACGGCACGACCTACACCGTCGTGACCACCGTCTCCGACAACGGCGACGGCACGCTGACCGCGACGCACAAGCTCGAGGGAACCACCGAGTCGGCTGGCTTTACCAACAAGTATCACGCCATGCCTACGCAGGTTTCCATCGGCGCGGTCAAGGTGCTCGAGGGACGCGAGCTCAAGAAGGACGAGTTTAGCTTTAAGCTCGTTGGCGAGGACATCGAGTCCACCGTCACCAACGATGCCGACGGCAAGATCAACTTCGACAAGTTCGAGTACGACGAGCCTGGTACGTACGTCTACACCATCAGCGAGGTCAAGGGCGACGAGGCCGGTATGACCTACGACAAGTCCGTCTTTACCGCGACCGTCAACGTGGCCGATGACGGCGAGGGTAACCTCAAGGCGAATGTCGCCTTTGCCAAGGGCGATAAGAGCGTCGAGGGTATCGTGTTCAACAACACGTACAAGAAGCCCGAGACGCCCGTGCCGACGCCCGATCCCGGCACGCCCAAGACCGTGACGAACATCGTCAAGACGGTCAAGGGTTTCCTGCCCACCACAGGCGACCAGCAGGCTGCCGCTCTGCTTATGGCATTTGTCATCGCCATGGCCGGTGTCGGTGCCCTGGTCTGGGGTATCCGTAAGCGTTAGGCACGCTGGTAGCGCCCGGGGCCAAAAGGCCCCGGGCGGCCGGCGGGGAGCCAGAAATGTAGCCCCCACCCCACCCCCAGCCGCCACGGAGGCATCTCCCTCCTCCGTGGCGGCATTTTTGTGCGTGGGGGAGGTGGGTGCGCCACGAAATCGGCCCATCTACTACGTTTGGCCCCTTACCTCCAACCATGCCAAAAAACGCCAAAACATAACCGCAGGTAGAACGCCTGCGGTTATGCTCAAAACGAAGGTATGGTCAGGGGTGTCGAGTCAAACGTAGTAGATGGGCCGGTTTCGTGGCGCGCGGTTCCGGCTGATCCCTTGGGGGCGGAGGAAAACGGATCATTTTGGTCCCGTGAGGCTGGCGGAGGCACTCGTGCAGGGCCGCCCGAACAAAACTATGCCGGTTTACGGGGCTGAGTTACGAGTCTCCAACCATGCCGATATTCGTGAAAATAAAACCGCAGGTAGACGAGCCGTCATTTTGCAGAAAACGCGGGTATGGATGGGGGTCCTGAGTTTGGCCCCGTAAACCGGCATAGTTTTGAAATGGCCTTAAATCGGTAGCAGCCATTTTGCTATGCCGGAACGGTCGGTCTTCGGGCAACTACCCTCGCAGGTAGGCGATAGCGATCTGCGTGCGGTTGCGCAGGCCCATCTTTGCCAGGATTGAGCTGATGTGGTTGCGCACGGTGCCTTCGCCCATGTAGGCGGTGGCGGCGATCTCTTTGTTGTCGAGGCCGCGGGCGATGAGTTCGGCGACTTCGAACTCGCGGTCGGTCAGGCTGGCGAAGGCTGCGGGCCGGCGGGGCGTGCCCGCCTCGACGTCCGTTCCGTCAAAATCGATGTCCTCGATCGCCTTGCCCTCGAGCACGCGCTTGCCAGCCATGACCTGCGCCAACGCTGGTGGAATGGCGGCGACATCGGTTTTAATCAGGTAGCCGCGGGCGCCCAGTTTAAGCGCCGACACAATGTACTCGTCATCCGAGAATGTCGTCAAAAACACCACGCGTGCCGTGGGTTCGTGCTCAAGGATCTCGCGTGCCGCCGATAGGCCGTCGCGTTCCGGCATCTGAATGTCGAGCAGCGCGATATCGGGTGCGTGTTCGGCATAGAGCGAAACCGCGTCGTTGCCGTTGGCGCCGGTACCCACTACCTCGATCTGCGGCTGGGCGCCCAGGATAATCTTGAGCGAATCGACCACTAAGCGGTCGTCGTCGACAACGATGAGCCTCATCGGTCCTCATCTCCTTGCTGTTTGGGGACGGTGGCAAACACGCGCCAGCCGGGGGCGCCGGCGCGCAGGCCGGCGGTGAAGGTTCCGCCAAGCGCCTCGACGCGCTCGCGCATGGAGGCGAGCCCCATGCCTTCTACGACGTTGCTGCTGCTCGCCGGGGTCGCGTCCGCGCCATCATCGGTAACGATGAGCTGGTAAAACGACGGATGCTCCATGCATCGTACGGTGACGGTCTGGGCGCAAGCGTGGCGCATGGCGTTGGAAAGCGCCTCGCGCAGGACCGCCGCAAAACAGTTGGCGACGTTTGCGGGTGCATGCTCGGCCAAAACTTCAAGCTCAATCTGCGGGCCGCCGTCCGAGCGCGCGCCTTCAACAATGCGTTCGAGCTGCACGGAAAGGTCGACGGCGTTGTCGTTGAGCGCGTGGACGCTGGTGCGCACAAGCTGGAGCGCCTCGTCAACCGTGCGTTTGACGTCGGCGAAATCGGCGGCAACCCTGGGCTCGTCGGCGTGGACCACGCGTAGGGCTTCGGCCTGCAGTGAGGCGCGCGTGAGCTGGTGCCCGACGTTATCGTGGATCTCGCGCGCGATGCGGGCGCGTTCGGCGAGCGTCGCGAGCTCGACTTCGTAGTCCTGGCGGTCGGCAAGGTCACGGTTGCGCGCTTCGAGCGCGAGGGCTCGTTCTTGCAGCTCGTCGCGGGTACGGCGCATGCGCTGCTGTTCGCGCTCCAACTGGGCGGTACGTAGCGATAGCAAGGTGGCGGCAACCGAAAGGATAGCGGTCAGCAGGAGCGTTCGGGTGGTGAGCGCGCCGCCGCGAAGGTCCGCGGCAAGCGCGCAGACAAACACGGCGCCAATCGCCAGCGCGGGCCAGATGCGTTCACGGCGCACGCGTCGCGCGATGTCATAGAGGGCGAGAGGCGCAAACGGCACAAACGTCGGCACGAAGACAGCCGCGATGATGTAAGCGTAACTTGCGGTCTCGCTCGCACGGCGGGCGCGGTTTCCCTGTGCGACCTCGGCCAGCGAGGTGGCAATAACGCCAAGGCAAAACGCCGCGACCAGGCGAGCGTCCACAGCAAGACCCATGGCGGCCGCAATACAGCACGCCAGCACGATCGATTTGTCGAAAAGCCTGTTCATACGGGTATTGTACGCGAAGCTGCGCGTGGTGGAGGGGGCCGCCTGCGCAACCGTGACATTCCTCCCGCGCGGCAAAGCGGGGGCGTCGGCGGGCCGCGCGACCGAGCCCCCGCACTCGTGACAAAGCTCACTGGTGCGCGCCGTCCGCTCCTGCGATGATGCAATCGTACCGGGCCGCAAGCAACAGAAGGGCCGCCTCATGACAGATATCGTCCACGTCGAAAACCTCGTCAAGCGCTATGACGACCTTATTGCGCTCGACCACTTTAACCTGAGCATCGCCCCCGGCGAGATCTTTGGCCTGCTGGGCCCCAACGGCTCGGGCAAGACCACGTCCATCAACTGCATTTTGCAGCTGCTTGCCTACGACAAAGGCACCATCGAGCTGTTCGGCGAACCCATGACGCCCGCCCGCTACGACCTCAAGCGCCGCATCGGCGTGGTGCCGCAGCAGGTGGCGGTATTCGACGAGCTCACGGTGCGCGAGAACATCGACTATTTCTGCAGTCTCTACGTCAACGACCGCAAGCGCCGCCGCGCGCTGGTGGACGAGGCGATCGACTTTGTCGGCTTGGGCGACTTTACGAAGTTCCGCCCCGGCAAGCTCTCGGGCGGCCTGGCGCGTCGCCTCAACATCGCCTGCGGCATCGCGCACAAGCCCGAGCTCATCTTCTTTGACGAGCCCACGGTGGCGGTCGACCCGCAGAGTCGCAACGCCATCCTGGAGGGCATCTGCCGCCTGCGCGACGAGGGCGCCACGGTGGTGTATACCAGCCATTATATGGAGGAAGTCGAGCAGATCTGCAGCCGCATCATGATCATGGACGGCGGGCGCGTGCTGGCGCAGGGCACCAACGACGAACTCAAGCGCATGATTCAGATGGGCGAGAAGATCGTGATCGAGGTCGGCGAGGTGCCGAGCGCGGCGCTCGGTGCCGTCGCGAGCCTGCCACATGTCCTGGACCTGTCGGCGACGGCGGGCCAGCTCACGTTTTCGTGCGAGGCGAGCCCGCATAGCCTGACGGACATTCTCGATGCGCTGCGCTCGCATGACGTGGCGCTTGGCCGCATTTATTCCGAGCCGCCGACCCTCAATGACGTGTTCCTCGAGATCACCGGCCGCGAGCTGCGCGACTAGGGGGCAGTCATGTTCAAAACCATCATCACCACGGTCAAGACGCTGCTGCGCCGGCCGAGCACGTGGGTTTGGGGCGCTGTCTTTCCCGTCGCGCTTTCCACGATGTTCATGTTTATGTTTGCGAACCTCAGCTCCGACGGCACGGTCGACCCGGTGCCGGTTGCTGTCGTGGCGGATGAGGCTTGGGACGCCTCGACCTTTAAGGACGTGGCGACGTCGCTTGCCCAGGAAGGCGACGACCGGCTGCTCGAGATCCACGAGTGCGATGACGCAGCCGATGCGAACCGTGCGCTTAAGGCCGGCGAGGTTGCGGGCATCTATACGGTCGACGATGCGGGCACGCCCAAGCTCACGCTGCTATCGAGCTACGACAGCTCGCGTGCCTCATCGGTGCTCACCGACCGCAGCATTCTGGAGACGGTGGCAAGCTCGTATACACAAAATGCCGAGCTCATGTCCCAGATTGCCCAGGACAACCCGGCGGCGCTCGCCGACTCGGAGGCGGTTGCGCGCGCCCTGTCGCTCGAGGGCGGCACCCGCCGCGTAAGCCTGACACGCACCACGCCCGATGGCACGGTCATCTACTACTACGCGCTCTTTGGTCTGGTGGCGATGATGTCTGCCGAGTTTGCCGCCTTGAGCGTCGTCGATCTGCAGCCCAATCTGTCGGGCCTCGGCGCGCGTCGCTGCGTGGGCGGCCTTTCCAAGACGGCGTCGCTGGCCGGCATCTTTGTCGGCTCGTGGCTGGTTTCCTTCGCCTCGATGGCAATCGCAATCGGCTACGTGCGCCTGGTCGTGGGCGTCGACTTTGGCGGGCGCGAGGGGCTGTGTCTGGTGGGCGGCGCCGCTTCCGCGCTTGCCGCCACGGGCCTGGGACTCTTTGTGGGCACGCTTCCCGTTAAGGGCGGCAAGGCGTCCAAGTCTGGCATCCTCACGGGCTTTGCCACCACGTGCGCCCTGTTCGCCGGCCTCTACGGCGAGCCGGCGATGGCGCTTGCCGACGACGTCGCCCGCGCCTGCCCGGCCGAGTGCTGGCTCAACCCCGTCAAGCTCATCTGCGACATGTTCAACCGCCTGTATTTCTTTGAGAACCTGGGCCCCTTTGTCGTTCGCGCCGGCGCGCTGGTCCTTATGGCGCTGCTGTTCGTTGCCGCCGCCACGCTGACCTTTGGAAGGAGCCGCTATGAGCACCTTTAAGACTGCGCTTCGCATGGCGCTGGCGCACCCGTTCTACCTGCTCATCTATACGGTGTTCATCTCGCTCATGGGCGTATTCATCGCGGCATCGGTGAGCTGGAACTCGTCGCAGCTCACCGAGTACGAGCCCTACGATGCCAACGTGATCGTGGTCGACCGCGACGACAGCGACCTTTCGCATGCGCTCACCAAGCACCTGGGGTCGCGCTTTGAGTTGGTCACGGGCGTCGGCGACGATACCTACGATCTTGCGGACGCGCTCTCCAAGAGCAACAGCGCCAAGGGTAGCGCCGACTGCGTGTTCTTTATCCCGGAGGGGTTTGAGAACGACCTGGTCGCGGCCGCCCGCGCGGGGGAGGCCCTGCCCAAGCTCGATGTGACCTACGGTGCCGGCACCATGGCGGCGGCGCTTTCGTCTGCTGAGGCCTCGCGCTGGATTTCGCTCGCGGGCGCTGCAGCGGCCCTAGAGCCCGCCGCCTCTAATGGTAGCGTCGCCAAGGCCGCCGAGCATGCCGCCGCCAAGCGCGCCGAGGTCCAGATTGAGCAGGTCAAGGTTGGTTCGACTGCCGCCGCCATGCTCAAGTCGTATTTCAACTTTGGCGCGTACGCGATTATCTCGTCGGTCATCGTATCGGTGGGGCTGGTGTTCTCGGGCATGAACGAGCCCGAGCGCGTGCGTCGTATGGATGCCGGCCCAATCTCCGAGCGCCGGCGTTCGCTCGCCGTGTTTGCGGCCGCCACTGTGATCACCGTCTGCATCTGGTTTGTGTCGAGCATGATGGGCGTCGTGGGCTTTGCCGGCGCGGTTGCCGAGGTCGGCGTGGGTCGTGTGTGCCTGGCGCTGGCGGCGACGTTTGCCCTGGCGTGCACGCCTCTGGCCGTTGGCTTTGCCCTTTCGAGCCTGGGTGCGCGTGAGGAGCTGCTCAACGGTGTGGGCAACCTGCTCGGCATGCTCATGACGTTTTTGGGCGGCGCCTGGATGCCGCTGTCGCTGATGGACCCAGCCGTGCAGACCGCGGCGCATTTTGTGCCGACGTATTGGGTGAACGACGCGATTGGCAAGGCGCTCGCCGCGGACCTGACGTCCACCGTGCTGGGCGACATCGCTTGCGATCTGGGCGTCACAGTGCTCTTTGCCGCGGCCATCGCCGCCGTAGGCCTAGCCCTCGCCCACAACAAATCCCACGCCTAGACACCTACTCATTGGGGACAGACTTAAACGACCAAAAGTATTCATTGGGGACAGACTTAAATGACTAGCCATCGGGGGCAGATAAGGAACGTCCCCAACTGCCGGGTGGCGAAAGAGCGTCCCTTGTGACTGGTCATTTAAGAACGTCCCCAATGACTAGTCTGAAACAAATCCCCACTCTCGCCCCAAAATAGTTCGCCAAGGTTTACTATTACGTTCATAAAGTAGTACTAGGATAACAATGGGGGATACCATGGCAACGCAGGAAGCCTACGTCCAGGTTAAGGATCTCAAAAAGCACTACGGCGACGGTGATGCGCGCCTGACGGTACTCGATGGCATCGACACGTCCATCAACCGAGGCGAGATCTGCGTCATGCTGGGGCCCTCGGGCTCGGGCAAGTCGACGTTTCTTAACCTGATCGGCGGCCTGGAGGATGCCGACGCTGGCTCTATTTTGGTGGACGGCTGCGACCTCACGGTGCTCAAACCTACCGACCTGGGCGAGTATCGCCGCCGTGAGCTGGGCTTTGTCTTCCAGTTCTACAACCTGGTGCCCGATCTCACCATCAAGGAAAACATCGAGGTCACGGCACACCTGTCCAAAAAGCCGCTCAACATCGATGACCTGCTGCGTTCGCTGGGTCTCTACGAGCACCGCAACAAGTTCCCGCGCCAGGTTTCGGGCGGCCAGCAGCAGCGCTGCGCCATCGGCCGTGCGCTCGTCAAAAACCCGGGCCTGCTGCTGTGCGACGAGCCCACCGGTGCGCTCGACTATAAGACGTCCAAGGAAATCTTGCAGCTCATGGAGGATGTCAACCGCACCTACGGCTGCACCATCATCATCGTCACGCACAACGCCGCCATCGCCCGCATGGCCAACCGCGTGCTGCGCCTGCGCGACGGACGCATCGTCGAGGATGAGCTCAACGAGTCGCCCGTTGCGGCCGCCGAGCTCGATTGGTAGGCGGCGCCATGACACCTCTCGCAAAACGTCTCCCGCGCGAGCTGCGCCGCAATATCGGCAAGTACCTGGGCATCTTTTTGCTTATGTGCGGAAGCATCGCTCTCACCTCGGGCTTTTTGCTCGCGGCGCATTCCATCGGTTGCCTTATCGACGACATGCGCGATGCGTACACGATTGAGGACGGCCGCGTGACCACCTCCTTCGAGGCCACCAAAGACGAGCTCAAGGCCGCCGAGGACGCGGCCGACGACGTCGGCGGCGTCACGCTCTACAAGAATTTCTCCATCGACGCCATCATCAAAAAGACCGCCGGCGACGACGGCACCAAGCGCACGCTGCGCACCTATGCGCACCGCACCAAGGTCGATATCGCGTCCTACTGTGAGGGCAAGGAGCCCAAGACGGACGATGAGGTAGCCATCGACCGTGTCTTCGCCACCAACAACGACCTCGCCGTGGGCGATAAGGTTGAGCTTGAGGGTCGCGCCTACATCATCTGCGGCATCATGACCCAGCCCGATAGCCAGGCGCTGTTCCTCAACAATTCGGACTTTACGGTGAACACCATCACGTACGGCGTGGCCGAGGTCACCGATGGCGGCTTTGCCGCGCTCGAAGATGCCGGCGGCGCACCCGCCTACACCTACTCCTTCACCTTTACCGATCGCGACCTCCCCACCGCGGACCGCATCGACGCCGAGCAAGATATGGTCGAGGCACTGACCGACGCCGATGCGCGCGTGGACGATCTGATCGACGCCGATTCCAATCAGGGCATTGGCTATGCGCGCGATGACGTGGACGGCGACTCTATGATGTGGATGACGCTGCTCGACATCATCATCGTGATCATGGCGTTCGTCTTTGTGGTCCTTACCGACG
Source organism: Collinsella aerofaciens (assembly GCF_015552075.1). Lineage (GTDB taxonomy): Bacteria > Actinomycetota > Coriobacteriia > Coriobacteriales > Coriobacteriaceae > Collinsella > Collinsella aerofaciens_Y. The sequence continues at coordinate 14,394 of NZ_JADNDZ010000078.1, read as the reverse complement.
CCACCATCGAGGAGGAGAGCGCCATCATCGGCACGCTGCTCGCCAGCGGCTATCGTCGACGCGAGATCGTGCTGCACTACCTTGCGCTTCCCGCTATCGTGGGCGTGGTCGCGGCGCTTTTGGGCACTGCGCTCGGCGTTGTGTTCTTTACCGAGCCCATGCGCAGTCTCTATTACGGTTCGTACAGCCTGCCGCCCTTCCAGGTGTACTGGAGCTGGGAGATCTTTGTGAAGTGCGCCGTGGTTCCCGCCGCCGCGCTCATCCTCATCACGCTGGTGGGCCTGCTTCGCAAGATGGGCAAGACGCCGTTGCAGTTCCTCCGTCACGAGGCGGGCGGCAAGTCGGGCACCAAGCGCGGCCTGCAGCTGCCGGAGCGCATGGGCTTTGTCTCGCGCTTCCGCCTGCGCATCTTCCTGCGTAATCTGGGCAACTTCGCCACGCTTTTCGTGGGCATTGCGTTTGCCTCGCTGCTACTGCTCTTTGGCCTGGCGATTCTGCCCACGATGACGCACTATGCGGACAACCTCGAGACAAGCCTGGTCGCCGAGCACCAGTACACGCTCAAGGCGCCGCTGGAGCTCGAGGGCACTGCCGAGGAGCGCGAGCAGTGGTCGGCACTCGAGCGCTTGCAGTCGGTTGACGGCGCGCTGCTTTCCGCCGCTCAGGATGCCGATGACGAGCTTGACGACGCGGCCGATGCTGCGCAGGCGGCAGCCGATGCCGCGACCGCATCTCCGTCTGCCGAGAGCCTGACCGCAGCGCAGGATGCGCTTGCCAAGGTCCAGGACAAGAAGGGTGCGCTCTACGCGCGCCTCGATGACCTTGCCGATGCTCTCGGCTGTGACCGCGACGAGGCTATCGACCTGATCGACAAGGCCTCTAAGATCGACACCGACAACGACGACATTCACCCGGTTAACACGACCGATAACGGTGCAGACAAGATTGCGCAGACCGAGAAATATGCCGTTTACCAGCTGCAATACGACCGCGGCGATGGTAATGGCGAGGAGACGATTTCTGTCTACGGCATCTCGCCCGATTCGCGCTATTGGAAAGACCTCAACGTCGGCGACGGCCGTGTCGTCTTTGGCGGCGGCCTACTCGACAAGTTTGGCTGGAACGAGGGGCAGAAGGTTAAGCTTCGCGACAAGTACGAGGGCAAGAATTATTCCATTGAGTACGCGGGCAAGGACTGTGCCTGGGGCTCCAAGTCGGACATGAATATCTATATGAGTATCGACGACTTTAACGAGCTGTTCGGCAACGACGCCGCCTACTTTAACGGCTATGTGAGCGACGAGAAGCTCGACCTCGATGCTCGCTACTTTGCCGGCGACACCACGCCCGACGACATGCGGGCCGTGGGCGACCAGTTCATCGGCATGATGAGCAAAATGATCGGAATGATGATCGGGCTCGCGGTGTTTATCTTCCTGCTGTTTATGTACCTGCTGACCAAGGCGGTGATCGACCACAGCGCCCGTTCGATCAGCTACATGAAAGTCTTTGGCTATCGCGATAGCGAGATCTCGCATCTGTACATCCGCTCGATCACGCTGTGCGTGGCGGCGTCGCTCGTGCTGAGCCTGCCGGTCATTATTGGCTCGCTCACGGCCATCTTCCGCTCGATGCTGCTCGCCTACAACGGCAATATCGAGATCTACGTGCCCGCCTGGTCTATGGCTGCATGCGTCGGCATTGGCTTTGCGACCTACCTGGTCGTGGCGCTGCTGCACATGCGTTCCATCAAACGTGTGGGCCTGGCCGAAGCTCTCAAGGTGCAGGAGTAGTCATCGGGGACAGTCTTTGCCGATTCGCCGGCTCGTCGGCTGTGCTGGCAAGGACTGTCCCCAGCTGCCGGCAGGAAAGGAATGTCCCTAGCTGCCAGGTGGCGAGGCACTCATTTAAGTCCGTCCCCAATGAGTGATTTCAGTCATTTAAGTCTGTCCCCAATGACTACCCAATGACTGGGCGCCGTGCTTGACATTAACCCCGCTTTAACGGGTACCATCCCTTATGTCTGTAACGCCATATAGACCGAGGGGATATATCTATGACCGCACCCGCACCCGCCGCACCCGCCAAGGTGTACTTCACCAACCTGCGCACGCATGCTCGCGAGAGCCAGCTCGACAAGCTCAAGCGCCTCGTTCGTCGCGCCGGTATTGAGCAGATCGACTTCGAGAACAAGTTCGTCGCCATCAAGATTCACTTTGGCGAGCTGGGCAACCTGAGCTTTTTGCGCCCCAACTACGCCCGCGCCGTTGCGGACGTCGTGAAGGAGCTGGGCGGCAAGCCCTTCCTCACCGACTGCAACACGCTCTACGTCGGTAGCCGCAAAAACGCGCTCGAGCACATTGATACCGCCTACCAGAACGGCTTTACCCCGTATGCTACGGGTTGCCAGATCATCATTGCCGACGGCCTCAAGGGTACCGACGAGGCGCTCGTCCCGGTCGAGGGCGGCGAGTACGTGCACGAGGCCAAGATCGGTCAGGCACTCATGGATGCCGATATCGTGATTAGCCTCACCCACTTTAAGGGCCATGAGCAGGCCGGCTTTGGCGGCGCCATGAAGAATCTGGGCATGGGTGGCGGCAGCCGTGCCGGCAAGATGGAGCAGCATGCCGCCGGCAAGCCGAACGTCGCGACCGAGCACTGCGTTGGCTGCCATGCCTGCGAAAAGATCTGCGCGCACAACGCTATCTCGTTCGACGACACCCGCGAGCGCGAGCTTGCCAGCGGCGCTACTCGCACGGTGCACGTGGCCACCATCGACCACGATCGCTGCGTGGGCTGCGGACGCTGCATTGCGGCATGCAACCAGGACTGCATCAAGCCCGGCTATGACGCCGCGGCCGACGTGCTCAACTGCAAGATCGCCGAGTATACGAAGGCCGTCGTCGACGGCCGCCCGAGCTTCCACATCTCGCTTGCCATGGACATCAGTCCCAACTGCGACTGCCATCCCGAAAACGATACGCCTATCGTCAACGACATCGGCATGTTCGCGAGCTTCGACCCGGTCGCCATCGACCAGGCCTGCGCCGACGCCGTCATGGCGTCTGAGCCGCTGCCCAACACCGAGCTCACCGATAGCGCGGCCAAGATGGAGCACAACCACGAGCATCTGGAGGGCGAGCAGGCCAAGGATCCCTTCTGCATCACGCATCCCGACACCGACTGGCGCGTGTGCATCGCGCACGCCGAGAAGATCGGCCTGGGCACGAGCAAGTACGAGCTCATCGAGGTCAAGTAGCACCTAGCTATTAGACAAAACAAGCGCTTTTGTAGCACAACTGTTAGCAAAAGCCGCCCGTGAGCACAGTGCCCACGGGCGGCTTTTCGGAAGTATGCGGTAAATTTCGAGATCGCCGAGCACACGACATTTTTTGGCAACAAAACACCTGATAAATTGTTGGTAAAACTGCGGTCTGGTCGGCAGTCCCAGATTTTGCCGCATACTTCCGAAAATAGGGGGTCAGATAAAGCCCCAGACGTTGCTTTTTGCCTAAAAATACTCGTCGAGGAAGTCGTCGACCGTGTTCCAGTAGAGCTCGGGATCAACTTGCGCACTCTTGGCATGGGTGGCGCCATGGATGGTGAGCTTCTGCTTGACCTTGCTGGCGCACGCGTCGTAGTTTTGGTCGAGCATACTGTACGGCACAAAGGTGTCCTGGTCGCCGTGGATAAACAGCATGGGAACCGTCGCGTGTTTGAGTTGCTCCACGCTGCTCGCCTTATGAAAGTCGTAGCCTGCGCGCACGTTGCACACCAAGTTTGCCACATCGAGCAAGGGAAAGCTGGGCAGGCCGAACACGTCCTTGAGCTGCAGAGAAAACTCGTCCCAGACACTCGTGTAACCGCAGTCCTCGATAATGCATTTCACGTTTGCGGGCAGAGATTCCCCCGCGACGTTCATGGCGGTTGCCGCACCCATCGACTCGCCAAAGACCAGGATGCGCGCCCCGGGGTCAGCCTGAACGATTCGCTCGATCCATGCGACGATGTCGAGGCGCTCGGGCCAGCCCATGCCGATATAGTCGCCGCCGGAGCGCTCGTGGGCGCGGGCGGCGGGCGCGAGCACGTTCATGCCGCGGTCGTGGAATCGCTTGACGTATCGGGCCATACCGATGGGCTCGTTGGTATATCCATGCAGGCAGACGGCGTAGTCGTGCGTGCTCTCCGAAGCAGCAAAATACCAAGCGGCAAGTTCGGTTCCGTCATCTGCGGTGAGGCTGCTGCCCTTGCGGTTCTCCTTAAACCACGCCCGCGCCTCGGTGTCCTCGGCATCCGGCTGTTCACCTTTTTTGTCGTTCTTGCTATCCTGCATCATCTTCATGGTGTACGGCGCTTGGGGGTTCAGGGCAAAGTCAAACAAAAAGTTGCCGGCAAATCCGAGCAGCGCAACGACAACCACCAGTGCAACGATGCCGGCTATCTTGAGCTTTCGATGGGAACGTGCGTTTTGAGCCATGCGGTATTCTCCTATAAGATGTTAATACATCAACATTTAATGCAAGCGCATTATGGACGTTCACAGTTGATGCGTCAACAAACAAAGAATGGGTAAACAAAGGGTCACAAGCGGTGCAAATTTCGCACGTACCCAGACGCTTTGATATAGTGTTGAGAACTCTTTACGTTGGAGGATGTAACCGGCATGTCCGATTCGAGCGACAGTTCTAAGCCGCGACCCAAGACCGCGGCCGTTCCGCAGTACACGGTGGGCGAGGAGATCATGAACTCCGTCACCCATGGTGTCGGCTGCCTGCTGGGTATCGCGGGCTTGGTGCTCCTGATCGTATTCGCTGCCCTGCGCGGCGGAGGTCCGGCCCACATGGCCGCGGCGATTGTCTATGGTGTCAGCATTATTCTTGAATATCTGGCCTCCACGCTCTACCACGCGATTCAGCCCGCGGGCGCCAAGCGCGTGTTTCGCATCATCGACCACAGCTGCATCTACCTGCTCATAGCCGGTAGCTATACGCCGTTTTGCCTCATCACGCTTGCAAACGACGGCGGTCCTATGCTGTTCTTTGCCGTGTGGGCCATCGCCATTATCGGCATCGCCCTCGAGTGCTTTATGCGCGAGCGTCAACCGCACTGGGTAAGCGGCTTGGTCTACCTGCTGATGGGCTGGCTTGTTGTCTTTAAGCTGCCCGAGCTCGTGGCGCTGCTCAACCCCGTGGCACTTGCCCTGCTCGCCGTCGGTGGCGTGTGCTATACCGTGGGCGTGCCGTTCTATATCGCCAAAAACGTGCGCTATCTGCACAGTGTTTTCCACTTGTGGGTGCTCGCCGGCAGCATCTTCCAGTTCATGGCGGTGATCCTCTTCGTAATCTAGCGACCGCGCCCGCGTCTTCGTTTGGGCGCCGGCGCAATTGCCGTATCCGCCATCAACGTTTCACCCTGACGTCCCGAATCTTGGAGGTTCGAGAAACTCCCGATGGACATAACCATCTCCCTTATTACCACCCTCGTTTTGACCCTCATCAACGGCTACTTCTCCATGTCCGAGATGGCTCTCACCACGGCTAAGCGCGCTGTGCTGGAGCACGAGGCCGATGAAGGCGACAAACGCGCCGAGCGCGCCATTAAGCTGGCCGCCGATTCCGACCAGCTGCTCGCCACCATCCAGGTCGCCATCACGCTCGTGGGCTTTGCCTCGTCCGCCGTCGCCTCGACGAGTCTGTCCGACCCGCTCGCCACGTGGCTCATGAGCTTTGGCATCGCGCCGCTCTCCGCCATCGCGCGCGGCCTGGCGCCGGTCATCATCACCGTCGCGGTCGCCTTCGTATCCATCGTGATCGGCGAGCTCGTCCCCAAGCGCATCGGCCTGGCCAATGCCGAGGGCGTGTCCAAGCAGGTCGTGGGCCCGCTTTCCGTGTTCCAGAAGATCGCCCGCCCGCTCGTGTGGCTGACCGGTGCCTGCTCCGACGGCCTGGCCCGCATCCTGCGCATCAAGAGCGCCGATGACCGCCAAAACGTCTCGGAGGAAGAGATCAAATACATGGTCTCGGAGCAGGACGATCTGCTCGACGAGGAAAAGCGCATGATCCACGAGATCTTCGACCTGGGAGACACCGTTGCCCGCGAGGTCATGGTGCCGCGCGTGGACACCACCATGTGCGAGGACGACGAAACGGTCGCCGACGTGCTGTCCGCCATGCGCCAGACCGGCTTTAGCCGCATCCCCGTCTATCACGAGGATCCCGACAACGTCGCCGGCATCGCGCACATCAAGGACCTGATCCAGCCTTCGCTCGACGGCAAGGGCGACCAGCCCATCGCCGACTTTTTGCGCGACGCCACCTTTGTGCCCGACACCAAGGACATCCTGCCGCTGCTGTCCGAGATGCAGACCTCGCACGACCAGATCGTGGTGGTCGTGGACGAGTACGGCGGCACGGCCGGCATCATCACCATCGAGGACATCGTCGAGGAGATCGTGGGCGAGATCGAGGACGAGTTCGATCCCGACAACAAGTACCTCACGCGCCTTTCGCGCCGCGAGTGGCTCGTCGATGGGCGTTTTTCGTGCGATGACGCGATTGAGCTTGGTTGGCCGCTCGAGGAAAGCGATGATTATGAGACCATCGCCGGCTGGATTTTGGAGCTTTGCGACTCGGTGCCCGACATCGGAGAGGTGTTTGAGGTTGCGGGGTACAAGTTTAAGGTGCAGTCGATGCGTGGCCAGCGCATCTCGCTCATTCGCGTGATCGCTCCGGCCGAAACCGATAAGAAGGATTCCGAGTCCTCGGCAGAGAAGCCGGCGGCGTCGGGTGCGGGCTCTGCGGATCCGCACGATGGCGACGAGTAGGACAAGGAAGAGTAGGGGAGAGTTATGGCAGGCCTGTTCAACATCCTTAAGGTCACCGTCAGCGAGGACAAGATTTGCGCGCACGTGCTGGTGAACCCCGGCATGCCGCTCATGACCTCGGAGGATATCGAGGCCACGGCGCGCGTGTACTACCTGGTGCCCGCGATTGCCAAGCATCTGTGCCTGGGCGATTCCGGTCGCGAATTCCAGGACTGCATGGGCCAGACCGAGCTTTGCCATCTGCTGGAGCACGTGACGGTCGAGCTCATGAACGAGACCGGTCTTGCCGGCAGCATCTCGTGCGGTCGCACGCGCGTGAGCGAGCATGACGAGCGTGTCTTTGAGGTTGAGCTTTCGTGTCCCGATGACGCATTGGCCATTGGCGCGCTGTCGTCGGCGACCTTTATGATGGACTGGGCGTACCTGCACGCCGACCAGCCGGCCCCCGACGTGGAAGGCACGGTCGCTGGCCTGCGCAACCTGGTGCTGGGCATGCGCGCCGAGGCCGAGGGCAAGGACCCGCACGAGGCCGTTGCCGCTGCGAACGGCGAGGACGTGGCCGAGGATGCGCCCGAGGGCGATGCTCCTGCCGACGCCGACACAGAGCCCGTTGCCGAGGCGCCCGTTGAGCCCGAGTCTGCGGAGCCCCAAGGTGTCCCGAGCTTTGACGACGAGCCGCAGATGCCAATCGATACCGAGGGTGCGGTCGCCGAGAACCACGAGGCCCCCGCGGCCGTCTTTGGCGGTGCGGCAACGGCCCCGTCCGGCTCGGCGCACGAGGGCAACCTGCCACTCGTCGATGGTGCCGGCGAGGACCCGGCCGCCACGGTCGCCATGCCGGCTATGCCGCAGGAGTAGGTTCGCTCGCTTATCACTATCATGTACCTGCGCTTTTACCGTACGCAGATGAGCGCGACGGCAAGTGTTGCGCTGCGGGTATAATGGACAGCATTCAAACGGTGGGCATCGAGGTGCCCGCAGGAGAGGAATGATCATGGGAAAGACTTTCAGCTTTGTCTCCGGTGCGCTCTTTGGTGCTGCCGCCGGCGCTATCATCGGCGTTGCTCTGGCCCCGCGCTCGGGTGCCGAGACCCGCGCCATGGCCGCCGATATCGCCAACGATGCCTGGGACAACATGCGTGACACCTACGAGCACAGTGCCGAGGAGGCTCGTGCCGCGGTCAGCGACTTTGGTCCGATGGTCGACGCCAAGACCGATGACCTGCGCGCCAAGGTCGACCTGGCCCGCGAGCGCATGGACCAGCTTCGCGAGCAGCTCAACGACGCCATCTCGGGCGGCAACGTGACGCCCGCTGCCGACGTCGTGGTCGAGAACGTCACCGAGGCCGGCACCGAGGCCACGGAGCCCTCGACCGAGGCATAATGCGCGCAGGGGATTTTGTCGGCGTCAAGGTTTATCGTAAGCCTGCCGAAGATAAGCGCACCAAAAAGGACGGCACGCCGCGCAGCCCCAAAAAGCTCGGCAAGATTCACTTTCCCGTCTTTACCCCGGGCGGTACGCGCGTGGTGGGCTTTATGGTCCGCCAGTCCGATATCGCGGGTATGATCGAGCGCCCCGACCGGTTTGTGGCGCTCGATGCCATCGGCGTCTATGAGGGCGCTGTCGCGGTCGACGACGTCAAGGGCACCTACGATGCCGCCGCGGCCAAGCGCCTCGATATCAACCTGGACGATTGCATCATCTGGGTTGGCATGGACGTGCGCACGGAATCGGGCGATGTCGTGGGCTACTGCTCGGACGTTGAGTTCAAGCCGCGCTCGGGTATTGTGCAGATGTTCTACGTGACCGCCGGTGCCGCTTCGAGCGTGCTGGTGGGCGACACGCAGGTGCCGCCGACGATGCTGCGCGGCTACGAGAACGGCGCGATGATTGTATCGGACGAGGTCAAGGCGCTCGGATATTCGGGCGGCGCGGCCGCCAAGGCTGCCGAGGCCAGTGTCGTGGTGGGCGATAAGGTCAAGAAGGGCGCCAAGGTGCTCGATGACAAGGGATCGGTCGCCGTGGACAAGGGCAGCCGCGCACTGGGCAAGCAGCTCGGCAAGACGCGCGGTATGTTCAAGGCCTTTAAGGACGAATATCAAAAGGCGAGCGGGGGCTCGTCAAAAGCTAGCAAATAGCGACGTACCAAATGATGGGAGGCGAGCCGGAGACATGTTGCTCCGGCTCGCTGTGTTTATGGGGGAGGGCATATGCGCCAAAACGGATCTAACTTAAACGGGCCCTCGGGTGCGCGTCCGACGGCGCGCCGCGACCTGGGGCAGCTGCCCAGCGGTCAGCGTCGACGTCGCCGTAAGCCCGGCGCGATGTACCTCAACCATAGCCGTGGGTTTAGCGATCGCAGCGCGCGCATCGGCAACGGGCGCTCACCGCGCCGACCGTCCCGCCTGCCCTATGCGCTCATCGCCGTGGGTTGCGCGCTCGTGCTGTTTATCGCTGCCGTCGTGGGCTACGTCAACCGCAGCGTGGACGTGGAGCTCAACGGGCAAAAGACCGCGGTGCGCGTGGGCTCTACGTTGCAGAATCTTATCGACGATCAAAGCCTGACCGAAACGTACGATGCCGGCGACCTGCTGGCCGTCGACGACAGCGTGCTCAAGCGCCATGGCGGCGAAAAGCTGTCGGTGAAGGTCGACGGCAAGCGTATGAAGCAGGGCAAATGGGATAGTCGCGAGCTTACGGGTGGCGAGAAGGTGACGGTCAAGGACGGCCGCAACGTGTACGAAAAGCACGAGGTCCAGGCCACGACTATCGAGCCAAAGCTTAAGGTCGAGGGCACAGGTGCCATTGAGTATGTCAAAACCTGGGGCGTTCAGGGCCGCTCCGAGGTATGGGTCGGCGAGCAGTCGGGCAAGACGCAGGACCGCGGCGAGGTCGTGCCCGCCACCGACTGCGTGGTCGAGTGCGCAAGCGTAGCGCCCAAGGGCAACGAAAAGTACGTGGCCCTGACATTTGACGAGGGTCCGAGCGGAGCGACCAAGCAGATCTTGCAGGTGCTCAAGGAAAAGGGCGTCACGGCGACGTTCTTCCTTTCGGGCGATGCCGCGGAAGCCTCGCCCGCTACTGCCAAAGCGATTGTCGATGCCGGGTGCGAGATTGGTTCCAACAGCTACAGCGATGATTCTCTCAAGGGCGAGGATCGCGAGACGGTGCGCAAGCAGATCACGAAGGGCACCGAGTCGATTAAGTCGGCGACCGGCGTCGAGACGATGCTGCTGCGTGCCCCCTACGCCGCGTTTGACGAGCAAAACTGGATTGACTCGATGGACCTGGTGTCCGCCGTGGTTTCGTGGAATATCGATTCGGGCGACTGGCTGCTCAACGGCGCTGACGAGCAAGTATCGACCGTGCTCGACTCGATGACGCCGGGCAATATTGTGCTGCTCACCGATAGCGATGAGTGCGCCGAGCAGACGCTCGAGGCGCTGCCGCAGATTATCGATGGCCTTGTCGCCGACGGCTACAAGATCGTGACGCTCAGCGACCTGGTCAAGACGGACACGGCATTGAGCAAAAAGCTCACCTCGCTCACCAAGGTTTCCATGCCCAAAAACGCCGTGTTCCCCCAACTCCCCGAGGACGACGACACCACAGAGTAGTCATTGGGGACGTGCTTAAACGACTGGTCGTTTGGGACGGTCTTAATCGCTTTGTCCCACCACACCCATCCGGCTCTATGTCACGGATACGTCAGCGTTTGGTATGCCTGCGATGTGCAGCGCATAAATTCGGTGCCGCAGCGCGATGCTGATGCTATAGTTACTGCGGTTAATGAGGGTCAAGAGAAAGGTTACAGGTGAAACCCAAACCTCGACCATACAGTCGATGACCCCATGCAGGTGCTTTCTGCGCGTGCACGGGGTGTGAGCGCCGAGCGGCGTGCCGCCCGCGCATGCGTATACATATCTAAAAGTCCACGGATTGCGCGCCGGCATGGTCGCGCGGTCCGCAGGAATAATGATGGGGAGCACCATTGAATTATCTGAGTGAGATGCTCAAATTGCCGGTCTTGGACGTCGACGGCGAAAAGCTCGGCGTGGTTAACGATTTTGGCATTGCAACCGGCGAAGTTTTTCCGCACGTGACGTCGCTCGCGTTCCGTGGTCCCGGCAAGACGCCGTTTATGATCAGCTGGCGCAAATGGGTCGACCGTATCGACGAGACGGGTGTACACCTTAAGACGTCGGCCACCGAAATCCGTTTTTCGTACTTGCAGCCGACCGAACTCTTGCTTGCCCGCGACGTGCTTAACAAGCAGATTGTCGACACGCAGGGCATGAAGGTCGTGCGCGTAAACGACATCAAGTTCTCCATGTCGGGCGAAAATCAGCTGCGCCTGCTGGGTGCCGAGGTCGGCGCCCGCGGTCTGCTGCGCGCGATCAGCCCCACACTCGAGCATGTCGTCGAGGGCTTTATGAAGCATCTGGGCAAACCGCTCAGCGAGGACATTATCGCCTGGTCTTACATGGACCTGCTCGATCGCTCGACTAAGAACATCCAGCTCTCGGTGTCGCACAAGACGCTTGGCGAGCTGCATCCTGCCGACATCGCTGACATCATCGAGCAGCTCGACCCGCGCCTGCGCGCGCAGGTGTTCGCTCAGCTCGACACGGCACAGGCCGCCGAGGCCATCTCGGAGTTCGATGACGACGAGCTCATGACCGAGATGCTCGAGGGCCTGTCCGATACCGACGCATCGTCGATGCTGGCCATGATGGACCCGGACGACGCTGCCGACCTGATCGACGAGCTCGATTATGAGAAGGCCGAGAAGCTCCTGCGCCTGATGGGCGTCAAGGAGGAGAAGGCGATTCGTAACCTGCTGGGCTACGAGGACAACACCGCCGGCCGTATCATGACCTCGGAGTTTGTCTCCCTGCCCGCCACGGCGACGGTCGGCGACGCAATCGAGGCGATTCGCAAACTCGACGAGGACTTTGAGAGCGTCTATTACGTCTATACCGAGGACCCGAGCGGCATGCTGACGGGCGTGCTTTCGCTGCGCACGCTGATCGTGGCCGACCGCGACGCCACTCTGGGCCAGCTCGCCTATCGCGATCTGGTCTACGTGTCGCCCGACGAGGACCAGGAAGACGTGACGGACGAGATGACCAAGTACGACCTGGTTGCCATCCCTGTCTGCGACGAGAACCGTCATATCCTGGGTATCGTGACCTTCGACGACGCCATGGACGTTATCGCCGAGGAGCATCAGGAGGACCTGCAGATCGCCGGTGTCGGCTCGGGCGACAGCGCGTCGGACGACTCGACGAACGTGCTCAGCTGGTTTGTGCATCGTCAGTACTGGGTCGTCGTGTGGGGCATCGCCTCGTGCATTATGGCGACCGTGCTGGGGACGGCGCTGGGCTCCGCGCATCTGGTGGTGTTCCCCATGTGCGCCATGCCGCTCGTGCTGCTGGCTGCCTCGCGCATGGTGTCGTTCGTCAAGAACTACTTCCTCGAGTACGACGGTCACGACGACGAGCCCAAACCGTACCTGGGATTCTTCTTCCAGAGCACGGGCATGGGCCTGATCTTGTCGCTCGTGACTTATCTGTGCGCCCAGCTGGTGCGTACTGCCGCGTTTCCCGATGCCCCCATGTTCGAGGAGCAGCTCTTTACCGGGTGCTTTAACATCGCTGCCATCATTTGCCTGGTTGGCAACATGAGCGCCGTGATCTATCTGATGGTGCTGTTCTGGCGCGATGAGCACGACCTCAATACGTCGGGTACCGCCATGAACGTTATTGCCGTCATGATCTCGTGTGTGGCGTACTGCACCGCTGCGGTGTTGCTCACCATGTCGGTCATGGGATAGGTGGTCGCGTGCAAAATACGAAGCAAAAGCCGAGTACCAAGCAAAAGCTGAGCATCGCGGCCATCTTTGGCGCCATGGGCCCCGGTCTTCTGGCGGCGCTTTCGGGCAATGACGCCGGCGGCATCGCCACGTATTCCAGCGCGGGCGCCAGCTATGGCTATAAGATGCTCTGGATGCTTCCCGTCATGACCGTGCTGCTTATCGTGACGCAGGAGACCGCGGCGCGCTGCGGATGCGTTACGGGTAAGGGCTTGGCGTCGCTCATTCGCGAGCGCTTTGGCGTGCGTAAGAGCGTGCTGGCCATGGCGGCGCTGTTGATCGCCAACACGGCGGTGACCATCTCGGAGTTCGCGGGTATCGCGAGTGGCCTTGCTCTGTTTGGCGTTCCGGCGAGCATCTCGGTGCCGCTCGTGGCGCTGCTGGTGTGGATGCTTACCATGTCGGGTAGTTTCCAGCGCATCGAGAAGATTTTGCTGCTGGTAAGCTGCGTGTTCGTGACCTACATCGTCGCCGCGTTTATGGCCGGCCCCAACTGGGGCGAGGTCGCGGTCGACTTGGTCGTCCCCAATATTCAGAACGATCCCAGCTACGTGTCGCTCGTGGTCGCAACGATCGGTACCACCATCGCACCGTGGATGATCTTCTTGGCTCAGAACAACGTGGTCGATAAGAATGCGGGCGAGGACGACATCGTTCTGCAGCGTATTGATACCGTGAGCGGTTCGATCGCTGCTGATATCATTGCAGGCTTCATTATCATCACGACCGGTACGGTGCTGTTCCCGGCGGGTATTCAGATTAGCGATGCCGCCGATGCTGCCCGTGCGCTGGAGCCTATTGCGGGTCAGTGGTCCACGGTGTTGTTTGCCTCGGGCCTGGTCGCGGCGAGCTTCTTGGCTGCCTGCGTGCTGCCGGGCGTTACGTCGAGCGCTATCTGCGAGGCATTTGGCTGGGAGCGCGGTGCCGACCGCAGCTGGGACGAGGCCCCGGTTTACCGCGGCATCATTACGGCCATCATCGGTATCTCTGCCGTGCTGGTGCTTATGCCCGGCGTCGATCTGTTCCAGATTATGATGACCTCGCAGGTCATCAATGGCGTGCTACTGCCCGTGGTTCTGGTGTTCCAGGTGGTTATCGCCGCCGACCGTCACATTATGGGCGCCAACCGCAACGGCCGCGTGTGGAACGTGCTCACTTGGGCGACTATCGGCGTGATTACGGTGCTGACGGTCGTCATGTTTGTGCTGCAGGCGATGGGTTACAGCGCTTAACGTCCCTTTTGGGTTTCGAGCAGGCCGCGGCAATGGGTTGCGGCCTGTTTTTTTGCTTGCTATAGGGGGGGTTAGTTATATCGCAGTGGGCAAAAATGCCAAATATGAGTACTGTTGCTATATGGATATCATTTATAACCAATAAAATAATGAACACAATGAGAATTGTGTTCATTAAAATTTGCCTCGGCAGGTCTGGTTGGTTGCCGCATGGATGCGCAGGGGTCACTCAGGCGTTATTTTCGGCGGTTTTGCCTGCTACTAAAATGGTAACAGTACTCATATTTGCCATTTTTTGCCCACGACCCCTTGGCATGTTGTTGCGAAGCCGCCCCCGGACTGGAATTGACAGCCCAGGGGCGGCTTTCGCTTGTCGCAGGAGTGTCCTGTCCCCAGGTCCGGCATAGACGATATGAGCAGGACATAAAAACATTGAGAGCCCCTGCTGCATGAAAGACCG
>NZ_JADNDZ010000077.1 GCF_015552075.1 Collinsella aerofaciens | reverse complement strand
CATCCAAAGATGTCGAAAAATGTCGACTTTGGATGCTGGTGTACATGTTTGGGTCGTATGGGTTGGGGCCCTGGACGGACAGAGCGTGCGTACTAGAGCAGGTTTTCCTGCACCCACGCGATGATGTCGCTCGATTCGTAGAGTGGTTTGCCGTCGATGAACAGGCAGGGAACCTGGCGTTTTCCGCCGACGGCGATGAGTGTCTGTTCGGCATCGGAATCGGTCGAGATATTGCGCTCGGGAATGGTCACGCCGTTATCGGCCAAAAAGTGCTTGACCTTTAAGCAATACGGGCAGCCGGTCATAACGTACAGCGCGAGCTCGTGATTAGTAGCCATAGGTCTCCAATCGGTTGAGGTTTTGATTGAAATACCCAAAGCCGCCGCGGTCTATGCGCGCGTCAACGAAGACTCGATGGCCTGGACCAGAAACGCCGTGGCTCCGGTGGCGCAGGGCTTGTCGTAGTAGTCAACAAAGCGCTGGTCGGCAAGATAACCGTGGGCGAGGCCCAGGTACGCCTCGTCTTGGGGCTCGCATCCCCAGTTGAGAGCAATCCAGCGACGATGCATCGCGACAAGCTTACGAGCCTCGTTGCTCTCTGGGTCGCCAATGCCCATGGCAATTGAGAGCTGGCCCAGAATAGCGCGTTCAAGTTCCTTCATGTCGTTCCATGTCTCGGGGTCCATGTCCAGCAACGCTTCGTTTGCTGCATCGATAGCCTCATCGCCGTAGCGCGCCCGCGCCTCGGCACCGTAGCGCGCCTCGTTTTCCTGCACGGTGCGCCAGCGCTCCAGTTGCGGCAGGACGGCGCCCATGAGCGAGACGGCTTCGTCGAGCGACATGCCGGTGTTTTGTGCCAGGCGCGGGGCACAATCCTCAATCATTGCCTCCATGGTGGTGTCATAGGTGTACTTGCCGTGGTCGTAGCACCACTTGCAGTAATGATCGGTCGCGGTGCCCGTGGCATCGGTGCCGCAGTCGTCGGGCGTGAGTATCATGCCGCAGCTCTGGCAATAGTGCTCAGGCATTTCGAGCAGGTGGGACAGCGGTTCTCCGGTTACGGCGGCGATGAGCTTCATCATGTCGATGCCCGGTGTGACCTCGCCGCGCTCCCACCGGCTGATGGCCTGGCGTGTGACGAAGAGCTTAGCGGCAAGCTGCTCTTGGGTAAGGTGATGGGCGCGACGGACAGCAATGAGCTTTTCTGCAAAGGCCATAGCGGCTCCTTTCTGCTGGTTGATGGCTTAAGCATACGCGGCGGCAGGCGCCCTTCCAAGCAACCGTTGGTTGCACGACGGGGGACCGCGGCGAAGAATTGCGCGCAACGCCCCACGCCTCCATGCCGTACAATGACCGGCATGGAACCTATCGCACGCATACATACCGACCTGCCGCAGAAGTTCGGCATTCCGCGCAACAGCTTTTTGGCGCCCCATCTGCAGGGACGAATCTTTTTTGAGCCGGAATTTGCCTCCAATGCAGCGGTTGAGGGCCTGGACTCCTTCTCTCACCTGTGGCTGCTGTGGCGCTTCGAAAACGGAACGCCCGGCGGCACGGCTAAGGATATTGCCGTCGACGCTAAAACGCAGGACAGGTCCGGCACCAACGCAAAATGGTCGAAAACCGTGCGCCCGCCGCGTCTGGGCGGAGCCGAACGTGTGGGAATGTTTGCCACGCGCAGTCCGTTTCGCCCTAATCCCATCGGGCTAACCTGCGTCAAGCTTGATCGTGTCGAGCTCACCGACGATGGCCCCATCATCCATGTGTTGGGGGCCGACCTGCGCGACGGTACGCCCATCTACGACATCAAGCCCTACATCCCGTTTGCGGACTGCCACCCGGATGCGACCGGAGGCTGGATCGAGGATGCTCCGTGGCAAGAGCTCGATGTTGAGTTTCCGCAAGCACTGCAGGATATGGTCCCGCCCGCAAAGCTCCTCGGCTTGGTCGAGGTCCTTCGCCAAGACCCGCGCCGCGCGGGCAGCAAGCACGAGCCACACCGCGTCTATCATCTGGCTTACGCCGGGCTCGACATATCGTTTACGGTCGATGAAACCCAGCTAACCGTAGTTGCCGTCAACGACGCGCGAGACTAACCGGCCATTCGTCCGCACCCGTCAAATTAAGCGCCAAACCCCATGCCAAAACCGCCCACGCTGGTGGACAATAACGCCTGTCGAAACAGTCTACTTTGCACGGGAGCTCAGCATGAAATACGACTTTAGCTCGCTAATCGATCGCCACGGCATGGACTCCATCGCCGTTGACTCCTGGGGCGAGATCCCCGGTATGGCTCCGAACGCACCCGACGAGGGCTTCGACCGCATTCCCATGTGGGTGGCCGACATGAATTTTGCCACGGTGCCCACGGTCCAGGAGCACATCATTCAGCGCGCTCAGCATCCCATGTTTGGCTACTTTAACCCGCGCTCCGAGTATTTCGACCGCATCATCGAATGGCAGAGCCGCCGCAATGGCGTCGAGGGTCTGCGCCCTGAACATATCGGCTACGAAAACGGCGTGCTGGGCGGCGTCGTGTCGACGTTGCGCGCGTATGTCCAGCCGGGCGATGCGGTGCTGGTCCACAGCCCCACCTACATTGGCTTTACCAAGTCTATCGAAGCCGCGGGCTATCGCATTGTCCACAGCCCGCTTAAACTCGACGACCAGGGCGTGTGGCGCATGGACTTTGAGGACATGGAGTGCAAACTCGCCCAAAACCACATCCATGCCGCGGTGTTCTGCTCGCCGCACAATCCCTGCGGCCGCGTATGGGAGCGCGACGAAATCGAGCGCGCCATGGACATCTATCGCCAGCACGATTGCGTGGTGATTTCGGACGAGATTTGGTCCGATATCATCCTGCCGGGGCACAAGCACATCCCGACGCAGTCGGTGAGCGAGGATGCCCGCATGCGCACGGTTGCCCTCTATGCGCCGAGCAAGACGTTTAACCTGGCGGGCCTTGTCGGCAGCTACCACATTGTCTACAACGAGACGCTGCGTGACCGCATCTGCGCCGTGTCCAACAAGACCCACTACAACGAGATGAACGTCCTCTCCATGCATGCGCTTATCGGTGCCTACCAGCCGCAGGGCTATGAGTGGGTGGACGAGCTCAATCAGGTGCTTGCCGGCAATATCGAGTACTTCTGCAATTACGTGGACGAGCATTTTGAGGGCGTGTCCTATTCACGTCCGCAGGGCACGTACATGGTGTTTCTGGACTGCACCGAGTGGTGCCGAGAGCATGGCCGCGATATTCAGTGGTTGCTCGATGAGGGGGCACGCGTGGGCGTGGGGTATCAGGACGGCCGCCCGTTCCACGGACCCTGCCACATTCGCGTGAATCTGGCGCTGCCGCTTTCGCGCGTAAGGGAGGCGTGCGACCGCCTGGACCGCTACGTTTTTAATGCACGGTAAGTGAGCACTGCATGCGGGGCCTTCTGCCAAGTCGGCTGGAAGGTCCCACACGGTAAAGCGCCTGTAACAATTGGGCACTCGTGTGGTTTTGTTTGCTATTATCTTTAACCATTTAAGTCTGTAAACAGGATCGTATGGAGCTCGATGAAAAGATCCCGTCGCTCGGTTGCCATTTCGTTGTTTGTTGCGCTTGCAGTGGCGAGCGTCTTTGTCGTAGCGATAGCTGGCTGCTCCGGGTCGAATGACGGAGCCTCGACGTCTGCATTAGAAGGTCTGGACGCCTCGCAAGTCAAAGACAACGACCTTAAGACGCTCAACGTCGGAAGCGACCTCTATCCACCGTTTGTGTATACCGACGAGTACGGCGATATCGTTGGCCTGGATGTCGAGATATTGACCGAGGCTTTGGCTCGCATTGGTTACAAGCCAAAATACCAGCTGATCGACTGGGAAAAGAAGAAGGAGCTGCTGGCGAGCGGCGAACTCGATTGTGTCATGGGCAGCTTTAGTATGACGGGTCGCGAAAACGAATATCGTTGGGCCGGCCCGTACCTTGCGAGCCGCCAGGTGGTCGCGGTCGATCCCCAGAGCGATATCTACACGCTTGCCGATCTTGAGGATAAGATCGTGGCGGTTCAGTCCACCACCAAGCCCGAGGACATTTTGCTCAATCGCATAAATGAAAACGTTCCGCAGATCAAGGAACTCTACAGCTTTTCGGACGGTTCATACCTGAACCCGGCGCTCGTCGAGGGTCTGGTCGACGCTATCGCCGCGCATGAGTCCTCGCTGCTCACCTACGAAAAAGACTATGGTGTGACATATCGCATTTTGGATGAGCCGCTGCTAGAGGTCGGTTTGGGCACCGCTTTCGATATCAACGATACGCGTGGCATCGACGTCAAGCTCACTCATGCCTACCAAGAAATGCTTGCCGATGGCACCATGGAACGCCTGGTGTCAAAGTACTTCGATGACCCTTCGCCATTTTTGAATATGGAGGGCCTGTCATGATCGATGCGCCCGACCACGCTGCTCAGGAGCGGGGCAATCGTTCGGCAGGGGCATGGCTCCTTGTCGCTCTGCTGGGGATAGCGCTCTCGGTTGTTGCCGGCATGATGAGCTACGGTTACACGACGGCCCAAGCCGAGCAGCGCTTTGCCGACGTTGTCGATTACGTGGCGACGCAGAGCCTTTCCTACGATGCATTCAACAGCGCCTATACGACCAAAAACCTGATTCGCGTTATGGAGATCGCCGGAGAGGCTGCCCGCGATATGGAGCGCGACGGTTCAGTGGATAACGCCATGCTGGAGCAATACGCCGACCAGTTCAACGTGAGCGCGCTGATCGTGACGGACGCATCGGGCAATTTGGTGTCCGAGTCCTCAACGGGCGATGTGGACTACGGGTCGCTCGCTACGTATCTCAAAGAATCACCCGTGCTGGAGGTGGCAACTCATCCGCTTAAGTCCTATACCGCCCGCATCACGCTTGCGGATGATTCGGTCGCAGACATTGGCTGCGTGACTCGGCAGGATGGCGAGGGCATCGTTATCGCGGTAAGGCATCAGAGCGCGAAAGCGGTTGCAAGCAATACACTCAAACTGCAGAGCTTGCTTGATGGCTATGAAACCATCGATAGCGGCAATATCGTGATCGAAAGCGACGGCAAGGTCGTTGCGACCAATGCCGTTGAACCCACCGTATTGGGCGTGTTCGATCTGCCTGCGACGGATGTCTTTATTGTCGACGGTATTAAGGATCGATGTCTGGCTGGTAAGGTCAGATTGGTTAACGCCGACGGCGAGTGGTATTTGGGCACATTTGGAAAAGCGCACAAATTCTATGTGTACACCTATGCCTCGGCGCAGCGCTACTTTGAGGTCGCCGCGGCTGTTGCCGCCGGCGTGCTGGTGCTCTACGGCGGTGTTATAGCCGTTGTTGTGACGGTGCGTC
Source organism: Collinsella aerofaciens (assembly GCF_015552075.1). GTDB lineage: Bacteria > Actinomycetota > Coriobacteriia > Coriobacteriales > Coriobacteriaceae > Collinsella > Collinsella aerofaciens_Y. The sequence continues at coordinate 4,816 of NZ_JADNDZ010000077.1, read as the reverse complement.
GTCGCGCTGATCGTCGACGTTTGACGGACTTGCTGCAGCAGGAGCGCGACTATGGCGACAAGCTGGCAAAGGCGGCGCGTGAGGCCTCGTCTGCCAACTCGGCAAAGACGGAGTTTCTGCGTCGCATGAGCCACGATCTGCGCACGCCCATCAACGGCATTCGCGGCATGGTCGAGGTTGGCGATGCCAATGCGGACGATCTACAAAAGCAGACTGAGTGCCGCTCAAAAATCTGGACGGCATCGGGACTGCTGCTCGACCTTGCCAACGAGGCGCTCGATATGAGTCGCCTGGAGAGCGGGCAGGTCGACCTGAACCTCGTGCCCATAAATTTGGTGGCCCTCAACTGTGAAGTGCGCGATATTCTGGAGCGCCAGGCCGAGGAGCGTCTGGTGACAATTATCTCCGACCAGCAGACGCTTAATCATCCCTATGCGCGGGTGAGCGTGACGCACCTCAAGCGTTTGTTGCTCAATATTGCCGGCAATGCCGTCAAGTACAACCGCCAGGGCGGCTATGTCCGCCTGGTGTGCCGCGAGGTGGAGCCAGCGGATGGCGTCCCCGTCTATGAATACACGATCGCCGACAACGGTATTGGCATGAGCGAGGAGTTCCAAAAGCACCTCTACGAGCCGTTTTGCCGCGAGGAGCAGCAGGTGGAAGGCGCTTCGTCGGGAACTGGCCTGGGCGCGCCTATCGCAAAACAGCTGGTCGAGCTTATGGGCGGAACCATGAGTTTTACGAGCGTCTTGGGGCAGGGGACGACGTTTACCATCCGCCTGCCGTTCGAGAAATGCAAACGCTCCGAGATTCCTCAGGCAGTTCGCGTGGATGGGGGCGATGGCGACGCGCTCCAGGGCTTGCGCGTTTTGCTCGTAGAGGATAACGATCTGAATGCCGAGATCGCGCAGTTTACGCTCAGCCGTGTCGGTGCCATCGTGACGCATGCTAAGGATGGTGAGTCTGCCGTCGAGATGTTTACCGCGAGCGCACCGCACGAGTACGACGTGGTGTTGATGGACATCATGATGCCTGGCATCGATGGCCTTGAGGCCACGCGTCAGATTCGAGCACTCGATCGCGAGGATGCCGCGACCACGCCGATTATCGCCGTGAGTGCCAACGCCTTTGCCGACGACCGTAGGCTTTCGCGTGAGGCGGGCATGAACGCGCACCTGAGCAAACCTGTGAGCTCGCAAGAGCTCGTCGAGGCGCTAGCGCACATAGCCGCCGACGCTTCATAAGCGTATGGCCCGGTTCCAAGGTGGGTTGGAACCGAGCCATATTGCTATTGATGAGGCCTGCTGAGGGACTTACTTTTCCTGAATCTGCTTACCGCAGAGATGCTCAATCGTAATCTCGTAGAGCTGGACGCCCTTAATGTCCTTGGCGATTTCCTCTTCGACTTCCTCGGTGGAAGGGTAGTACTTAAGGGCGAGCTGGCGGACTTTTTCTTCGATAAACGCGGGAGTGTCGTTCGCCAGGCGACAACGGCCAAAGACGACGGTGCTCATAACGTAGGGAGCCCAGTCGCCGTCCTGGTACCACTCGTTTCCGTAAACGGTAAAGCAGACCTTGTCATCGCGCTTGAGTGCGTCGACCTTGTGGCCAGCTTTGGCGCCATGGAAATAAATCTTGTCGTGCTCGGTGTCAAAGAAGTAGTTGACGGGAATGGCGTACGGGTAGCCATCGTCGCCGTTGACGGCAAAGACGCCGCGCTTGCAGGTAGCGAGCAGTTCGCGCGCTTCCTTGTCGGTGATGGCGCGTTTCTTTCGACGTAAGGGCCTAAACATCGTTGGCTTCCTTTCTGGTCGTGCGTGGTGGTTGAGCACAAACTATAGCGAAACGGATCCGTTTTTCTTGATGCGGGCGAGTATGTTTTTGAGCTTGTTAAAGTCGAGCGGTTTGGACAGATGGGCGTTCATGCCGGCATCGTGTGCCGCCTTGGCGTCCTCGGCAAAGGCATTGGCGGTGAGCGCGATGATGGGGATATCGGCTGCATCGACCTTCTCGCTCAGACGAATCGCGCGGGTTGCCTCATAGCCGTCCATGTCCGGCATCATAATGTCCATCAGGATCGCATCGAAGCTGCCGGCGGGATGCGACAGGTACAGATCGACGACCTCGTTGCCGTTGGCGGCGCGGGTGACCACGACGCCCTCGGATTCTAGCAGCGTCTGGGCAATCTCGGCATTCAATTCGTTGTCTTCGGCGAGCAGCACGTTCATGTCGGTGAGCGAGCAGTCAGGCGCACTCTCAACCGTATTCGCCCGCGCCTGGGGATTCTCGTCGATATCGAGCGGAATCTCCACGTAGAACGAGGTGCCCACATGGAGCTCACTGGTGACTTCGATGGTGCCGCCCATCAGTTCAATAAGCGACTTGACGATTGGCATGCCCATGCCGGTTCCTTGGAACCTGCTGCGCGCATCGTCGCCTTCTTGGGCAAACGGCTCATAGATATGCTTTAAAAACTTGGGAGTCATGCCAATGCCGGTATCCGAAACGCTAAAGCAAAAGAGCGCGCGCCCGTTATCGAGTGGCTTGGTCTTTGAACTAAAGGTGACGGAGCCGCCGTGCTTGTTGTACTTAATGCTGTTGTCTAACAGGTTGATCATGATCTGTCGGATATGGGTGGGACTGCCGATCATGTATGGCCCCGTGGCGTACGGCAGGCTATTGTCCTGCATGGTGATGCCGTTACTGGACGCGCGGAGCTTGCACAGAACCAGCGTATTGTCACAGAGCTCTTTGAGGTTAAAAGGCGCATGTTCCAGTGTTAGCTTGCGGTCTTCGATTTTGCCCATCTCGAGGATGTCGTTGATCAACGAGAGCAGGTGATTGGCGGCAACGCGCGCCTTGGCACGGCTCTCGCGGGCGACCTTGATATCGCCTTCCTTCAATTCCTCAATCTCGATAAGGCCCAGGATACCGTTGAGCGGCGTACGGATGTCGTGGCTCATGCGCGTGAGGAATGCCGTCTTAGCGGCGTTGGCAGCGTCGGCTTTTTTGCGCTCGGTTCGAGCGTGCACGAGCGCCCAGATGAGCAGGACGATGCCGACCGACAACATACCGATGAGGGTAGCGGCAATGGCGGTGCGGTTGCGAAAAAGGAATTGAAGCGTGTCTGATTCCTGGGTCGTGTACGACATGGAGGAGTAACTGCTTGCGGAGAGCGATTCTCCGGCATTGACGATCCCCTTGTTGATGATTCCCAGCAGCTCGGGCTTTCCGCGCGAAATCCAGCACGAGAGCTCACAGGTGTCAGGGAGCTCGATCGTCTCGTAGTCCTTGAGATCATGACGGTCACCGATAGTTTTTACACGTGAACTGGGAGCGAGGATGCAGCGCGCCGTTCCCTTCCTGAGGGCGTCGAACACTTCATTGTCGGATTGGTATTCGGTCACGGTCGCTGTGGGGAACAGATTTTCAAGTGCATTTTTGTTGACAAACGATGATTTGGTACAGGCGATGTTCTGAAGGTCTTTGTTCAGGTCGCTGCCGGTGTGGATGGCGGTGAGGGATATGGTCTCCAACGATACCGACTGCGCAACGCCTGTTTGCTCGGCAAACCAGTAATCTCGGTATACCGGCAGCGCAACGTCTATGCTTCCCTTTGACAGGGCCTTTGACATCATCTTGTAGCTATCAAAGGGGACGGTTTTGACCGTAATGCCAAATTTATCGTGCAGCGTCGTCGCAAGCGATGCGAGCGAGCCTTTCATTTCGCCGTTTTCGTCTTCGTTGCAGTAGGGGAGTTTGCCCGTAATGTAGCCGAGCGTGATGGTGTTGCCATTTGCTTTGAGCCAGGAACGTTCGGGGCCGTTGAGCGATGATGAACCGCCGTTTTGGGCCGAGTAGTTAGATTTGACTTCGTCGATATAGCGTGGGTTGACGCGGGCGATTGCCGACATGGCGGCATTGATGTCGTCCATCAGGTCGGGGCGGCTTTTGGGGACGGCAAAATAGTAGTCGCTCGAACCAATGTAGAACATGGGGGAGGCATTGGGCGACGAGATTGTGTCGTTCATGATGACGGCATCGACTTCGTCGTTTGCGAGCGCGTCAAAGAGATCGGATCCTCCGTCATACTCCTTGTATGTGCAGGCGATTCCTTCGCTGGCGAGCCATTGCTGGCCAACGAAGGTTTGCATGACGTCGGGGTTGCAACCGATAGTGAGACCTTGGAGTGCTTGAGGGTCACCCTTTGCAAGGTCGTCACGGTCGGGCCTGGCGTAGATGTAGTAGCGCTCGGTGCCCTCGGGGTTCGAGGAAAAGAGCAGCTTTTGGGCACGTTCCTCGGAGTAGGAGATGTTGGGCATGAGGTCAATCTCGCCTGCCTCGAGCATGTCCATAAGCTCGGTGAAGGTGCCGGAGACGTATTCGTACCGCCAGCCGGACGTGTAGTACGACAGGGTCTGGAGGTACTCGTAACCCCATCCCGAGAGACGCTCGCCGGGGGTGCCGTCCTGGAAGCCTTCGTTGTTGACGAGCCAACCAACGCGGACCGTCTTGACTGGCTGACTAGAGTCAGCGGCAAAAGCTTGGACAGGCGCGACGGTGCTCAGTACGGCGAGCGCGGTAAGCGCGACGGCCAGGGTGCGATATATAACTGAACGAAGGACAGTGGCAGCTCTCACATGCAATCCTAACGAATCGAGACATTACCGCATAAGGATACCAGCTCAGCCTGCCCAGTCGGCAGCCGCACAGCTAAACGCTCCCGCCCGGCAGTTGGGGACAGTCCCTTTCTGCCGGCACAGACGATATGAGCAGGACATAAAAACATTGAGAGCCCCTGCTGCATGAAAGACCG
>NZ_JADNDZ010000076.1 GCF_015552075.1 Collinsella aerofaciens | reverse complement strand
AACGATATGGCACCGTGGGGACACATGTATGTCAATCCTGGTCTAACAGAGCCTTCTTTAATCCCCGTCCCAGAAAAATCATTTAGCGGCGGGCACGGAGCTTTTCGTAGCCTTCGGCGAAGAAGGCGACCGTGGCGGCGTCGGCCTCGGCGGCATCTGTCTCGGTCGCGGGGACCACGCCGTGCTCGTCGCTCACTAGGAACAGCGCGCCCTTAAGCTGCGCGGGAATGTCTACGCGCGTGACCGGGATGCCCTTGGTCTGGGCCAGCTGCTCGATGAGCGTCGCCGTGCCGCACAGGCACTCGTCCGCCGGCGCCACAAAGGCAAGCTCGCCGTTGTTGACGGCGGCGAGCAGCTCGGGCGCCACGCCGGTTTCGTCGGCCTCGGAGCGGGCCTCTGCGGAGCGGGCGCGCAGCGCCTTGGCCGACGTATCGGCGAGCGGCTCGTACTCCCCCACCGTCATGGCGGCGTTGCCGTTGACGTCGATCACCAGCATGAGCACGCCGTCATGTGCGGTGTAATCGCCCTCGGCAAGCGACCACTCAACGTGCTGTTTGGCCCAGCTGAGCATGTTATGGGTAAGCGGCTCGCCCTGCACCAGGCGCTCGGACAGTGCGCGGATGTGGCGGTTGAGCATGGGCACCTTTTTGTTGGACATGCGCCAACGGCAGACAAGCGCGGGCTTGTCGAGCGTGAACTTCTCGACCGCCTCCTGATTGGCGCAAAAGTCCTCGTACGCACGCTGATCCTCGGCATTGCCAAACAGCTCGGCATCATCAATCTGGGGCATGGTTATACCTTTCGTGTTAGTCATTCCGTCCTCTTATACCAAAAAGACGGCCCTCCAAACGGAGCAGCCGTCTTTTGCAGAGATTATTTTGTCCCAGGGTGGAAATTAGTGGCGGAAATGCCTGGCTCCGGTGAACACCATAGCAATATTGTGCTCGTTGCAGGCCTGGATGCTCTCGTCGTCGCGCTTGGAGCCGCCAGGCTGGATGATGCAGGTCACGCCGTGCGCGGCAAGCACGTCCACGTTATCGCGGAACGGGAAGAACGCGTCGCTTGCGCAGGCAAAGCCGCCCTTCTCCACGCCCTCGCGCTCGCAGAAGTCCTCGGCACGCTCGCAGGCCAGCAGCGCGGAATCCACGCGGTTGGGCTGGCCAGGGCCCATGCCAATGCCGGCCTTGCCCTTGGAAACCAGGATGGCGTTGGACTTGACACCCTTGCAGACCTTCCAGGCAAACTCGAGCTCTACCATCTCGGCGTCGGTGGGCTTGCGGTCGGTGGGGAACGTAAAGGTCGCGGGATCCTCGGTCACGTGGTCGACCTCCTGCACCAGCATGCCGCCGTCGATGGAGCGCAGCTCCACCTGGGCGCCGTGGTCCACGCCGCCGGTCGCCAGCACGCGCAGATTGGGGCGCTTGGCCATGCGCTCGAACGCATCGTCGGTGTAGCTCGGGGCGATGATGACCTCGACGAACTGCTTGTTCTGGTCGGCAAAGTGCTCAACCAGCTCATAGGGAACCTCGCGGTTGCAGGCGATGATGCCACCGAAGGCGCTCTTGGGATCGCAGGCGAAGGCGCGGTCGTAGGCGGACGTGATGTCCTCGGCAACGGCAGAGCCGCAGGGGTTCTGATGCTTGAGGATCACGCAGGCCGGCTCGTCGAACTCGCGGACCAGGTTCCAGGCGGCGTCAGCGTCCAGATAGTTGTTGTAGCTGAGCGGCTTGCCCTGGATCTGCTCGGAGCCCACGAGCGGGAACTGCGAGCTCGCGGTATTCTCGCAGCCCTCGGCAAAGCGATAGACCGTGGCCTTCTGCTGAGGATTCTCGCCATAGCGCAGGTCGTCGACCTTCTCCAGCGAGATCTCGAGCTTGGCAGAGGTGTCCGCCACGTCGCTTGCCTGGGCGGCGAGCCAACGGGAGATAGCCGTGTCGTAGGCGGCGGTGGTCTGGTAGACCTTCACCTGCAGGCGACGACGGGTGGAAAGCGTGGTGCAGCCACCGGTCTCGCGCATCTCGGCCAGGACGGCATCATAGTCGGCCGGGTCGGAGATGACGGTAACGCTCGCGGCGTTCTTGGCGGCAGAGCGCAGCATGGAGGGGCCACCGATGTCGATGTGCTCGATGGCGTCCGCGAAGGTGACCTCGGGGTTGGCGACGGTCTTCTCGAACTCGTACAGGTTGACGACGACCAGGTCGATCAGCTTAATGCCGTGCTGAGCGGCCTCCTGCATGTGCTGCTCGGAATCGCGGCGGGCCAGCAGCGCGCCGTGAACCTTGGGGTGCAGGGTCTTAACGCGGCCGTCCATCATCTCGGGATAGCCCGTGAACTCCTCGATGGGGGTTACGGGGACGCCCGCGTCCTCGATGGCACGAGCCGTGCCGCCCGTAGAGATGATCTCGACGCCAAAGTCATCGACCAGCGTCCGTGCGAAATCGACGACGCCCGTCTTATCGGTAACCGAGATCAACGCGCGTGCGATCTTCACATCAGATCCCATGCAGTCCTCCTGTCTGGTACGCCGCCGTGCTCTGTGAGCCGGTGATACGTCGATCTGCAGCGCTCGCGCAGCGGCATTGAAAATACTGATTCAATGTAGCGCATCGAGCGCATCGATGCACCCCGCAACGGGCGCATATGCAGAAAAAGTTTGCGAGCGGAGGGGATGGGCACGGCACCGGGCACGGTGAGTTCATGGAACACAGGGGCACCATAATTAGATGCCAATAGCGTGGTAGAACTGTGCTCGATATGCATCCGCAAAAGAAAGAGGCACCATGGTCTCGCGGGTTCTCTACCGACCGTTTGATACCGAAGACTTCGACGCCATCGCGTTGATTCTGCAGCAGCTTTGGCATAACAATTCGGATAACGATGAGTACAACCGCCTCGAGGCCGCGTGCGACCTCGCCTACTGCCTTTCGTCTTCGACGTTTTCGCAGGTTGCCGTAATCGACGGTCAGGCGCGCGGCATTGCGCTCGCGCGTGCGGGACAGAGCTCCGGCGCCACCGTTAAGGAACATTGGCTGGATACCGAACGCGCACTGCTATCGCAAATGCGCGAGCTGGAGCCCGATGCCTGCGCCGAGTATCTCTCGTTTGTGCGCGCAACCATCCGAACCAACAACCGCCTGCTCGAAAGCAGCCCGTTGCCACACGACAACGAGGTCACGCTGCTTGCCGTAGATCGCGATGTCCACGGCCTGGGCGTTGGCTCGGTGTTGCTTGATGCCGCGGTCTCGTACCTATCCTCGCGCGGGGCGACGAGGGCGCACCTGTACACCGACTCCAACTGCTCGTGGAAGTTCTACGAGCTGCATGGCTTTAAGCGCACGGCCACGCACCGCGCCAACCGCGAAGAGCGCCGTCACGACATGCCGCGCGAAAGCTTCCTCTACGAACTCGACCTAACAGCCTAGCCCGGGCAGCCACACCTAGTCATTTAAGTCTGTCCCCAATGAGTGGCCTAGGGGTTTGTAGATAGCCGTGGTCAAAAAACATCAAATATGAGTACTGCTACCTTTTTAGTAGCAGCAACTTGGGGCATTTTTGATGCTTGTAGGCATGACGACCAGCTGCACGAGCTGACGTAGCTCCTCAAATGTTCAATAAAATGGGCTCCTAACGAGAAGTACTCTCATTAGGAGCCCATTATTATGTGCAAACATATGTGACCAACGCAGCAACAGTACTCATATTTGGCATTTTTTGTCCACTGCCCCTTGCGCGAAGATCCGCAGCGGAAAGTTTGACCCGTTTCGATGCACAAAAATGGGATGAATCTTCCCTGGCAACCGCCCAGAAAGATCCACCCCAAAGCAAGCGCTCGCTAGAACGTTCCGCCGCCGCCTCCGCCGACGCCGCCACCGCCGCCGCCAGAGAAGCCGCCGCCGCTGCCGCCGCTCGAGCTATCGGAACTCGAAGCCAGCTCGCGGATGGTCTCATGATACACATCGTTGAACGAATCGAGCGGAGACTCGTTGCCGTAGTGATGGTAATACCACCAGTAGCAGGGGTAGTTGTCGTAGAAATCGTCGCTGTTGCGCAGGTCCGCAGGCACGGCCTCGGCCAGCTGTCGCAGCACTTCTTTCGAAACGCCCAGGGCAACGCCCATCACCAGCAGTTTGTTCCACAAGATCAGGTCGCTGGGGATAGCCTCCTTCAGGCGCGTAAAGTCCTCGAGCCAATGCTTGAGCGCCTTGCAGCGAGCCGCCACCTCGGCGCCCTCCGGCGTGTAACGGCGGAAGGTGCAGCTCAGGACAAAGCCCACGATCGTGACGGGAATCGAGATCATAGCGGCGCCGACGTTGGCGTCCGCAAAGTCGGTATAGATCAGAGAGCCCAGAATGCCAAAGACAATGATGATGCCGAGAACCAGGCCGGCCACCATCGCGATAGTGCCATCCGATGCGATAAACTCGCGCGCCTCCAGCTTGCCCTTAACCGTGCTCTGATAGTCCTCGAGCTTGTCGCCAACAGATGTGGTGCGCTCGCTAGCGTACTCCTCCAGCTCGCTAAACGTGCGTGAACGGACGCCGTCTTTATCGGGCTTAACGCCGGCGAAGAAGACCTTGAGCACATCGCGATCGATGCCGTCCTTCTTGGCAGCCTTCCAGGCCTCGTCGGTCACTGTGATGCGATACGTCTGCTCCTCTTTTTCGCGACGGAGCAGACCCTTCTTCTTGGTCTCGGTCGCTTCTTCCAGCTTGATCACGCGGTCGTCGGTGAGCTTCATAAGCGTGGCGATATATGCCTGATCGGGCACGTCGTTCCAGCTCATGAGAGCTGCAAGCACCGCGGGATGGTCGGCCGAGGGCACATCGCGGAAGTACTCGTCCTGGAAGAGCGGCTTGGGCTTGGGCCTGCGCAGCTTAAGCATCACGATCACACCGGTATAGGCAACCGCCACGACAACACACACCACGGCAATCGCGCCGGCAACCGCACGCGCGTGCTCACGGCGAGCGTTGGCCTCGTCGGCCCATTCCTTCTCTTCGCTCAGAATCGTCGACATGCGCTTTTCGCCCGAGACGGCAAGCTGCGGCACCCAGTCGCTGGGGAAGGCGATGCGTGCCTCGGCGAATTCGCCCTCATGCACGCAGGGAATGGTATAGGTGACCATGGGCTCGTCCGCATCGAGCGACACGTCGCCCGTCAGCGGGCCGTGGCCCCATGCGCGGAAGTTATCGCCCTTGACGGCAGCCGTCCCGGCAGCGGCATTTGCGAAGTACACTTCCATCTCGACGTCATCGGAATCCGCCGACCAGCCGTCGCCGACGAATTTCCAGTAGAGCTCGGCGGTATCGGCCCAGTTCATAACCGCACCGGTCATGGAATAACTCACGTAGTAGATTGCGCTGTCGCCGCTCTCGTGAGGGCTGAACACCTTAATCTTTACGCCGTCGTCGGACTGCTCCACCGTGTAAACGCCGTCGTCGCCTTTGTTTGCGCTGTCGACCTTGTTAAACGCAGTGTCGTCTTCCTCGACGCTCAGCACATTGACGACCACCGAGCCGCCTTGCTGGTTAGAGCCTGTATTGATATCCCAATACACGCCGTTAATGTCATCGTCGAAATCGAACTGGCGTCCCTCGACAACGGTCAGCGAGCCATCGGCCTCGACCGTGGCGCCGATATAGGTTTGGCTCATGGAGTAGCCGTCGGCGTGCGCGGCGGCAGGCAGCAGCAACAACGCAAGCGCGACGAGTGCGCAGACGGAAGCGAATCGCGCAAACAGGCGGCGCTGCCGACAGGGCTGGGCAACGGGGGCGTTCATAGGCACATCCTTTGTCTGTGGTACCAGTAGCGTCATTGTCCCACGTTTGCGAGTTCATGTGACGAACATCTAGGTCAGCGGAGCGTCAAAACGGGACAAAAGTCACGCCCGCCGCCGGCACCTGGGGACGTTCCTTATCTGCCGGCAATCTGGGACACTCCTTGGCATAGCCCGCTCCGGCAATAGATACCACTTCATAGCTCCATCACAGGTGTAGCGGCTTTGTGTGGGCGCGGCATGCGCTGATTGAGCCGCCAGTTGAGGGGCATAAAGCAGTTGAGCGAAAACGGTTTGCCCCTTTGCCGTCCGCTTGAGGATCATGTCCCCCTTTTCCGCGGAAACCCCGGCAGTTGCGAAGAGCTGCCGGGGTTTCTGTCGTTTGAAGGCTAGATTGATTGACGACGATTAAGGCGCCGAGCCGGTGGTCCGGCACGCGCAACGTGTGGCCTCAGCAACTTGCAGGCCACGGCAGCGTCTCCCCCACCGCGCCCCGCGCTATACTCGTCCGCATGGACATCAACGCACGCAACATAGCAACAACCGCCGCCGACGCGCCAACGACGCCGGCCGCTCCCGCGCCCGTCGTGGGGCGCTTCGCCCCGTCGCCCTCGGGCCGTATGCACCTGGGCAACGTGTTCAGCTGCCTGTGCGCATGGCTTTCGGCCCGCAGCCAGGGCGGCAGCATCGTGTTACGCATTGAGGACCTGGACGATCGCTGCAAGCGCCCGGAACTTGCCGCCCAATTGATTGACGACCTGGCCTGGCTGGGGCTGGAGTGGGACGAAGGCCCCTACTACCAGCACGACCGCCTAGACCTGTACGAGAGCGCCTTGCGCCGGCTGAAAGACGCCGGCCTCACCTATCCCTGCTTTTGCACACGCGCCGAGCTCCACGCCGCGAGTGCACCGCACGCGAGCGACGGCACGCCCATCTACCGTGGCGCCTGCCGAAGTCTTTCGGCCGAGGAGGTGGCCCGCCGCAGCGCCCTGCGCGCCCCGGCCACACGTCTGCGCGTGCCCACCGTCGACGACCTCGCAGACGACGTGATCGAATTTGTGGATCGCACGTACGGCGCCCAATGCGAAGCACTCGCCACCGAGTGCGGCGACTTTTTGGTGCGCCGCAGCGACGGCGTGTTTGCCTATCAGCTAGCCGTGGTGGTCGACGACGCTGCCATGGGCGTCACCGAGGTCGTGCGCGGATGCGACCTGCTGGGGTCCACACCGCGCCAGATCTATCTGCAGCACCTGTTGGGACTGCCCACGCCGCACTACGCACATATTCCGCTGCTCATGGCACCGGACGGCCGCCGCCTTTCCAAACGAGACCGCGATCTGGACCTGGGCGAACTCCGCGCCCGCTTTGGCACGCCCGAAGCGCTGCTGGGCTGGCTCGCCGGGCAAACGGGCATCGCGCCGGACACCACGCCGCGCTCTGCCGAGCGGCTGGTCGAGCACTTTAGCTGGGATGTTATCCGCGCGCACCGAGAGAACATCGCTGTAACGGCCGAGTAGCCAAATACGCCCCACCCCTACGCAACATCCCAAGGCTGGAGTTCGTCGCCCAGGCGAACGATGCAGTCGTAGAGCACGGTATGGCGCTCGGTCGGGTTGGCATCCCGATGAAAATGCCCGTAGTACCAGCGCTTGTAGTCCAAGCGGTCTTCCAACTCGTCAAAAAATGCCGTAAGTCGATCGACGGCGGGGCAATTCCAGCCGGGCGCCGGATAGAGCGTGGGCGAAAGCATGCGCGTAGAGCAGGTGTGGGTGACCACGTAGTCGACCTTCCAGCCCACGCTGTCGAGCTTCGTCCGTGCCTCCTCAAAGTTGCGCTCGTCCGGCAACTCCTGCGGCCACCAGCTGGAATACGGAATGCGGTATTCCTTGTCCACGCTCGTGGCGCCGCCCATGATAAAGACCGTTGAGCCGTCGAGTTCAAAAACCTCGCCGCGCGTCAGGCGCCGTATGGGCGAGGTGTCCGACAGGCGCTGTGTCAGTCCGCCGTGCCACAACTCCATGGGTCGCTCCGCCCAGTGGTCGAAACGTTCGTGGTTGCCGTCGACGAACAGCACGGTATAGGGGCGCGACTCCAGCCAAGCGATGTCGGCGCACTCCTCGGCAGAGAAATCCCACGGAAAGCCAAAGTCGCCGGCAATGATGAGATAGTCGTCGCTCGTCAGGCTTTCCCCAAGATCCCAATCGCGCAGCTTTTGCATGTCGAGGCCGCCGTGAATATCGCCCGTCACATAGACCGTCATCGGATCACCACTTCCCTGTAAGTCGCTAGCCCACATTCTGCACGATCACTAAGCCAACCGTTCCAGCCCTTCCATCCTTTAGGACCTACCCCTCGCTCTTCCATCCAAACGGGTCAAGCACCCAAAAAACCAGATCGAGCACGCCGCTGGTCATCATGGCACCGGCAAGGGCCATGCAAACATGCAGAGAACTGGCACTTCGGAGCACGTCAAATGGTCCCAGAACAGCCAGCAGCGCGACCGCCACGCCGGCCGCGCACAGCACAAGACACGGCCCTGCGTCCTTGACGCACTTCTTTGCAAGGTGCTTGGTGTTGCCACTCATCAATATCGAACTCCTTAGAGGGTCGTTTTTCAGATGCATGCCGCCGCGACGGAGCATGGCGGCAGGGTAAGTGTCACATATCGTGCGGACATCAATGGAGAAACCGCCTGCTCGACCAACCCTTGACGCCGTTTTGCATCGGTACCCCATCCCCCGCTATCGGGCTCTATTACTTTTTCCGCGAAGTGAGCGTCTGTTTTTGGACCCCTGGAGCATCCGCATTTTTCAACGGCATAAACGCAGGATTCTGGCATCAAAACCGCAGAGAACGGCGCCCTCAAAGTGTCAATGCTTCGGGGGTCCGATTTTGCTCGTTCACTTCTCGGGAAAAGTATTAGACCTCGCCGCGGGCCACTAATAATGACCCCTCTATACACACCCAAAAACTCATCCAACATTAATCTTGGCTCAAGAATCGCTTAATCTATAACCTGCACTATAGAGTTCGACCAAGGGCGGGGCGGCGCCGCGCAACGCAGGCCGCCGAACGCAACGCTCGCGCCCGGGCAAATCGCCCGGCGTCGCGCCCATCGAACGAAAGGACAGGTCATGGACGACCTCGAAAAAGTTGAAACCATCCGCACCAAGTGCAACGTGAGCTACACCGATGCCAAAGCCGCGCTCGACGCCGCCGACGGCAACGTTCTGGATGCCATCATTTGGCTCGAGTCGCAGGGCAAGACACAGACCACGTCGGCACACGCCGCCACCGAGTCCGCGCCGGTCGACGAGCCCTCGGCCGAGATGGTCGCCGCGCAAGCCGCCTACGAAAAGTCGAGCGAAAAGACCGACTTCTCCAAGAAGATGGACAGCGTGTGGGAGTACCTCAAAAAGCTCTTCCGCCTGAGTCTGGACACCAAGTTTATCGCCACGCGGCGCGATGCGATCATCCTCAACATTCCCATCCTGATCCCCATCGTCGCGCTGTTTGCCTGGGGCGCCACGATATGGCTGATGCTGATTGGCCTGTTCTTTGGCATGCGCTACCGCATCGACAGCGACGGCGACGTGCCCGGCAGCATCAACAACCTTATGAATCACGCTGCCGATGCCGCGGACGACATCAAGCAAAATCTGAACGACGACAAGTAATCACAGACGGGGGCACGCATGGCACGGATCCTGATCGTAGAGGACGAGGAGAAAATCGCCCGCTTTGTGACGCTCGAGCTGGAGCACGAGGGCTACCAGGTGGAACATGCCGCCGACGGCCGCACCGCCGTGGACCTGGCACTGGAGCGCGACTACGATTTGATTCTGCTCGACGTGCTGTTGCCGCAGCTCAACGGCATGGAGGTGCTGCGGCGCGTACGCAAGCACAAGGATGTGCCGGTGATCATGGTCACCGCGCGCGACGCCGTGATGGACAAGGTGGCCGGGCTCGATGCCGGCGCCGACGATTACTTGACCAAGCCGTTTGCGATCGAGGAGCTGTTCGCACGGATCCGCGTGGCGCTGAAGCGCTCGGAGGCCGTGCGGGCGGCTTCGGGCGTTGGTGGCGTTGAGGCGGGCATGGCGGGCGGCGCGGACGTCGGCGCCGTCGCGATGCCCCCGGTCAGCGGCTCGACCCAGGCATCCGCCTCGCCCTCCCCCGCCGCACTCACCGTGGGATCGGTTGTGCTCGATCCCGACCGCCGCGAAGTCACGGTCGGCGGCTCGCCCATTGCGCTCACGGCCCGCGAGTTCGATGTCCTCGCCCTGCTTATGGCGCATGCCGAGACCGTGCTCACGCGCGAACGCATCGCGCACGAAGCGCTGGGCTACGAATACATGGGCGACACCAACAACGTCGACGTGCACATCGCGCATCTACGCGCCAAGATCGAGGACGCCGGCGGCGCCCGCATCATCCAGACCGTGCGCGGGGTGGGCTATGTCTGCCGCGCGTAACGCCGAGGCCAAGCGCGTCACCTCCATCGCCCGCGCCATCAACTGGAGCTATATGTGGCGCCGCCTGATGAGCTACGTTTGGCTCGACCTGCTGCTAGTAGTGATTGTGGCGGCGATCCTCGTCTATGGATACAACCAGACGCTGCCCAACGGCGCGTTTACCGCAGGATGGATCCCCAGCGCCACCGTTCGCGGCATGACGCTGACGCCCGCGCGCGGCTGGGACCTGACAACGCTCACCTATACCGTCGAGCTCGCGCGTACCACCAAGACTTTCCCCCTCGCGCAGGACCTCGTCACGCTATGGCCTCTCTACCTTGTCGTTGTGGGTTGGCAGGTCATCAGCGTGCTCAACATGCTCGGCGGTGCCCGCCGTGTGCGCCGTACCATGGCACCGCTCAACGACTTGGCACTGCGCGTGGACGAACTCGGCCGCATGCAACTCGCCGGCGGCAAAATGGAGACACTGGAGCAGGCCATCGAGCGCGCAAGCGTCGACTCGCCGAGCGTCACCACCGGCGACGCCGACCTGGCAAGCATCGAGGTCGCGCTCAACCGCCTGCTGCGCCAGATGCAAGAGGCAAAGCTGCAGCAGATGCGCTTTGTCAACGATGCAAGCCACGAGCTACGCACGCCCATCGCGGTGATTCAGGGCTACGTGAACATGCTCGACCGCTGGGGTAAGGACGACCCGGACGTGCTGGCGGAATCCATCGCGTCCCTTAAAGCCGAAAGCGAGCACATGCAAGAGCTTGTGGAGCAGCTGCTGTTTTTGGCGCGCGGCGATGCCGGGCGCACGGTCCTGCGGCGCGCGCATACCAACTTGGCTGCACTGGTCAGCGAGGTATGCGAAGAATCGCAGATGATCGATGCCGCGCACACGTATCGGCTGGCCTTTGACGCTGCGCTTGTCAGCGACCCGCGCTGCGCCGCGCCCGTCGACGTGGCGCTCGTGAAGCAGGCTCTTCGCGTGATCGTGCAAAACGCCGCCAAGTATTCGGACGCGGGCACGCCCATCTCGTTTGGCGTAGCGCCAGATGCGGGCGCGGGCACGATCGACATAAGCGTTGAGGACGAAGGCATCGGCATGAACCAGGAATCCGCAGCTCACGCGTTCGAGCGGTTCTACCGTGCCGACAACGCGCGCGATGCCGGCGCGCAGGGTTCGGGCCTGGGGCTCGCTATCGCCAAGTGGATCGTCGACAGCCACGGCGGCGTCATCGGCGTGACCTCGGTCGAGGGCGTCGGCAGCCGCTTTACGATTCGCCTGCCGCGGTAGGAAACCCCTCGACATAAATAAAGGGATAGGGCCACGCGGCCCTATCCCTTTTTGCCAGCTATGGCAGCTTGTGCGCTACTCGCGGCACAGGTGCACGGCGAAACCGGCGAACTCGCGCTTAAAGTACACGAGCTTGGTACCACCGTCGGGCAGCAGTGCGCGCGACTCTTCGTTGACCTCGAGCCCGCGCTCGGCAAACCACTTCTCGGCCGCATCGATGTCGTTAACGGCAAAGCCGATGTGGCCCTTGGTGCCACGACCGTTCTGCTTCATGATCTCGACCAGCGAATCGTTGAAGTACGAAACCGGGGTCTCGATGACGGGCAGGCCCATCATCGTCGAGAACAGCTCCGCGATCTCCAGGGCGTCTGCCGGGTCGGTGGCGTTAATGCCCACATGGGCAACGCGCATACCAAAGAGCTCTACCGGGTTGGCGTTCTGCTCACTCATGCAGTCAGCGCCTACTGAGCCATGACGTCGAGAACGGCCTTCTCGGCGGCAACGCGGTTCATGCCGGTCATGAAGGGCACGCCACTCACGTACGGGCAGGTGAGGCCCTCGGGGGCAACGGTGGTGGCGATCAGCAGGTCAGCGCCCTCGTCGCAGTAATCCTTGGCCTCGGAGATGGCGCACTGCACGATCTCGTACTTGTCGGCATAACCGTTGGCGTCGAGCAGGGTAGCGACCTTCTGGGCAACGAGCGTGGAAGTAGCAGCGCCAGCACCGCAAGCCAAAACGATCTTCTTCATAGGTAATGTCTCCCTTCATGGTTTACTTTAGGTAAGTGTACCGCAGCGAGCGATGGCACTCGGCCTCGATGAGCTTTTATGCCAGTTTGCTTGCGCGCTGCGTATAATACATCTAGTACGTGTTGTCATACCGCTCGCTTTATGAGCGACTAAGGACCCTAATATGCCCGATTCCCGCACACTCTGGACCGCCGTCGTTATCATCTGCATCGCCGTGTCGGTGTTCTTTAGCGTCAAAAAACGCACAACGTTCAAGCGCCTGCAGCAGCTTATGGCCGCCAAGCAGTGGGACGAGTTCGATCGTTTGCTCGACGGCAAACTCACCAGCATGCTGTACCCGCGCTACAACCGCGACTACCTGCGTCTGAACTCCTATCTGCTGCGCGAGGACCACGAGCGTGCCAGCGAGATGTTCGACCTGCTGCTGGGGCTCAACCTCCCCAAGATGCAGCGCGTCGACCTGGTGATCAAGGCCTTTAACTACTACGTTGGCCAGGAGGACCGTAAAAAGTCCAAAGAGCTGCTGCACGAGATCAAGGGCTTTGAGGGCGGTCAGGCCGAGGCAGTCGCGCACGAGTGTCAGCTGATGTACGACACGATGATCCTCAAGCGCCACAACGACATTCCCGAGCTGGAGCGCATGCTCAAGGATGCCGGTGACGACAAGGTCAAGCGCTGCCGCTTGGAGTACCTGCTGGCCCTGCAGTACCAGAACAAGGGCGACGAAGCCAAGTTCCAGGAGTTCCTGGAGAAGTCGGGCCAACACTCGATGGCCGTCAACGCGTAACGGACGGCTTGTGCTAGACTTCTAGTCTCACGGGGGCGTGGCGGAATTGGCATACGCAGGAGACTTAAAATCTCTCGCCGCAAGGATTGTGGGTTCGAGTCCCACCGCCCCTACCATGCGATTGCTTGCGAGCCCGTGTTCCCCAGGGATGCGGGCTCGCTTCTTTTAGATGCCGGTGAGACTCGAACCCGCGAGGGGGCGAGCGTTAAGCGGACGCGCAGCGTCCGTAGCGAGCCGGCGAGGGCGCCGACAGGCGGCCGAAGCCGGTGCGTATTTGCGCAGCAAATGCGCGGACGTCCCACCGCCCCTACCATATGGAGCTTTCGAGCCCGTGTCCCCAAGGGATGCGGGCTCGTTTCTTTTGAACGCCGGTGGGGCTCTAAGTTGCGGTGAAATAGTTCTTGTTTATGCTGTTTACCAGCCTATTTAGGAACTATTTCACCGCAACTTAGGTTGATACTCCCACATTTTTCGATGGAAAAACGTGGTTGTCTTACACATTTTTCGATGGAAAGACGTGGTTGTCTCGCACATTTTTCAAGGGAAATGCGCATATGGCCTTATACTATCCGAAAGGGTTGGGAGGCAATATGCAGCGACAGCTTATGAGTGAACTTATCGCTTGGAAATCAAGGGCGAATCGCAAACCTCTCTTGCTTAAGGGGGCCCGCCAGACAGGTAAGACTTGGCTTCTTAACGAATTCGCAAGCCAGCAATATCAAAACGTCATTCGTTTTGACTTTATGCTCGAGCCGAGCGCACGCTCGCTGTTCGATGGGGACCTCGACCCCAAGCGTATCATCTCTCAGATAGAACTCTTGCGCGGCCAAACCGTAACGCCGGCGGACACGCTCATCGTTTTCGACGAGATCCAGGAGGCGCCACGCGGCATCACCTCGCTCAAGTACTTCAACGAGCTTGCACCCGAATACCACATCGTGGCTGCCGGTTCCTATATGGGCCTCGCACTTCGACGCGAAAACGAGTCATTTCCCGTCGGTAAAATCGACCAGCTCACCATGCGTCCCATGGGGTTTGCTGAGTTCGTTCGTGCCGTCGACGGCAACCCGCTCGCCGACGCTATCCTTGCCGCAGACATGAACCTTCTGGCAAACGTTACCGAAAAGCTCGAGCACCTGCTTAAGGAATACTTTGTTGTCGGTGGTATGCCCGAAGTTGTCTCCGCTTTCACCGAGACACGCGACTTCATCGAAGCCCGTAGGCTTCAGCAGCAAATCATCGAGGCTTACGAATCCGATTTTGGCAAACATGCACCCGCCCGCATTGTCGAGCGCATGAGGTTGGTTTGGAAATCCCTGCCCGGCCAGCTTGCAAAGGAAAACAAAAAGTTCGTCTACGGAGCCCTTCGCCCCGGGGCGCGCGCACGCGATTTCGAAGAGAGTCTCCAGTGGCTCATGGATTACGGAATCATTCATAAGGTGCCGCGCGTTTCCGCCCTCAGGGCACCGCTCTCGAGCTACGAGGACCTCTCGGGCTTCAAGCTGTTTTGCATTGACACCGGTATCCTCGGAGCGCTCTCCAACCTCCCACCTGCCATCGTCCTTAACGGGCCCGCTGTTTTCACTGAATTTAAGGGCTCGCTCACCGAGCAATACGTCGCGCAGGAACTCTTGCTGCAAGGCAAAAATCCCGCGTATTGGTCCTCTACCTCTGGCAATGCCGAAACCGACTTTGCCATCGACCATGCGGGAACCGTGCTTCCGCTTGAGGTCAAGGCGGCAGAGAACCTTAAAGCGAAGAGTCTGAAAATAGCCTGCGAAAAATTCAAACTCGAGCGTTGCGTGAGGACCTCCCTAGCGGCATATAGAGACGAGGGCATGCTCGTCAATATTCCGCTTTGGGAGATTGGGCAAATCGACAAGCTGGCATAGGCGCTGTAGGGACGCCCCGCAAGGACTGTCCCCAGGTGCCGGCAGAGACGATATGAGCAGGACATAAAAACATTGAGAGCCCCTGCTGCATGAAAGACCG
>NZ_JADNDZ010000075.1 GCF_015552075.1 Collinsella aerofaciens | reverse complement strand
GGGACGTTCCTTTTAATATGAGCAGGACATTGTCAAGAGGCAAAATCGGGCCTGGCCCCAACGATATGGGGTCAGGCCCTCTCCCTATATCAACCCGTCCGCGGCGACCTCGGCGTGTCTTCCCGACGCTCGTCTTTGCAGTTTAATATCCGCCCGTGGCGATCTCTCGCTGGGCAATCCGTTGCTACGGCTGAGGCTTCTTCGTCGAACCGACAGTCTGTGCACGCGTGTGGCGCCCTGGGCGCTCGCAGAAAAGGGACCTGAGGTTCGCCTCAACGGCTTCGGATCAAACCGCTTCCGGGGTGATCGGCTTATGTGCGGGGGACCGGCCCCCTACGCCTCCTCGGCCATGAGGCCGACCGCCCACACCCAGCAGGCGAGCTCGCGCGCCGTGGCCACGTTCGCCTTGTTGCCGTGGACCCCGCGCGCGAGCAGCGCCTCCCGCCTCTCGACCAGCCTCCGCACGCCCTTGGCGGCATGCCTGCGGGCGACCCGGTCCGGGGCCTGGCCCTTGGCGAGGTCCTTCGGCCGCCCCGAGCACGTCAGGTAGTGCCACGCGGCCTCGACCAGCGCCTTCCTCAGGTGCTTGTTGCCGGCCTTGGTGATCGCGCCCCTGCGGTCGCTCTCCCCGCTGGAGTGCTCGGAGGGCGTCAGGCCGACCCATGCGGCGAACGAGCGGGCGTTCCTGAACCTCGAGAACTCGCCGGCCTCGAACACGAGGTCGGCGGCCGTCGCGGTGTCGACGCCCTTGAGGCAGCGCAGGGAGTCGACCCTCCTCCTCCACCTGGGCTTGCGGGCCTCGGCCTCGACGAGCCCCTCGAGCCTCGCCTTCTCCTCCGCCGCCCGCCTGACCGCGTCGACGTAGTAGGCGAGCACGTCGTTGTCGGCCCCCTCCGCGAACCTAATCGACTCGATCCAGGACCAGTGCGCCCGGGTCCAGTTGCCCTTCCTGCGGCCGGTGGGCGTCCTCTCGTCGAAGACGAGCCCGTGCCTGAGCAGGAACTTGGAGAGCCGCTGCTTCGAGCGCGAGAGGTCGTCCCTCGCGTCCTCGAGCGCCCTGGCCAGGTCGCGGGCGGCCTCGCACTCGTCGTCGGGGACCCACACCTCGACCACGTTGCCGACCGACAGCATGCGGGCGAGGAACTCGGCGTCGTTGCGGTCGTTCTTCCTGCGCCTGTCCGCGCTGGGCTTGATCATCTTCGAGACGGCGCCGACCACGCAGTCGACCCCGAGGCCGGAGAGCCTCTTCTGCAGGTCGAACCCCGTGACCCCGGATTCGTACACGCACCTGGCCTTTGGGTCCACGGACCGCACCCACTCCGCGACTGCCCCGGCGTCGTAGCCGAAGGTCGCGCAGCGCACCTCCCCGGTCATGACGTCGAGGGAGACTGCCTTTATCGAGCGGGCGTGGACGTCGAGGCCGACGAAGGTGGTAGTATCGAGCATGGGAGCCCCTTCCATGAATGCGGCGTGGCCGCCGCGGCTGAATTAGACACTCACCATTGTCGGCCTAATCCGCGGTCTTTCATGCAGCAGGGGCTCTCAATGTTTTTATGTCCTGCTCATATCGTCT
>NZ_JADNDZ010000074.1 GCF_015552075.1 Collinsella aerofaciens | reverse complement strand
AGGTCGGGACCGGCCAGTAGTCGGCGGCCACGATCTCCTCCATGGCATCCACGGCGGCGCGCAGCGTATCCATAGCGGGAACGACCTCGTGTGCATACACATTGGCCTGCTCCTGACCATCGAGGGCTTCGGCCTTCTGATGCACGGCGTCGAGCGCCTTGATGGAGTCGTTGATGGTGGTGATACCGTTGCAGAGCTTGTTGAGCGTGTTCTGCTCGCACTGCATGGCGGCCTCGGCACCGGCGGCACGAATAGTCTCAAGGCCCTTAGCGACCTTGGTGGCATAGGCGGTAATGACCGGGCGATAGGTACGACGCGCCTCGCGAACCATCGTGGTGGCCTCGATGTTCATGAGCTTGTTGTACTTCTCGAGCTTGCAGTCGTAGCGGCACTGGGCCTCGGCCTTGGTCAGGACACCCGTCTCCTCAAAGAGCGCGATGGCCTTTTCGGAAACAAAGGCGGGCAGGGCGTCGGCCGTGGTCTTGTTGTTGGCAAGGCCGCGCTTCTCGGCCTCGACGGGCCACTCGTCGGAGTAGCCATCGCCGGAAAAGAGGATGCGCTGGTGGTCGGTCAGGACCTTCTTGCAGTACTCGAGCGCAGCGTCCTGGAACTTATCCTCGGGCGTACCCTCAAGCGCGTCGGCGAAGGACTTGAGCGACTTGGCCACGGCAGCATCGAGCACCAGGTTGGAGTCGGAGACGTTCTGCTCGGAACCGCAGGCACGGAACTCGAACTTGTTGCCGGTGAAGGCGAACGGGGAGGTGCGGTTGCGGTCGGTGTTGTCCTGCATCAGCTTGGGCAGGGTATCGGCGCCCAGGTCGAGCACGCCGCGCGTGGCATGGACGGAAGCCTTGCCATCGATGATCTTCTCGACGACCTCGGTAAGCTGGTCGCCCAGGAAGATGGACATAATCGCCGGAGGAGCCTCGTTGGCGCCCAGACGATGATCGTTGCCGGCCGAGGCAACGGAGGCACGCAGGAGCTCCTGATAGTTATCGACGGCCTCGATCACCGCGGTGAGGAAGACGATGAACTGCAGGTTGTCGAGCGGGGTGTCGCCCGGGTCGAGCAGGTTCTCGGACTCGGTGCCAAGCGACCAGTTGTTGTGCTTGCCCGAACCGTTGATGCCCTCAAAGGGCTTCTCGTGCAGCAGGCAGACCAAGTCGTGACGGGAGGCGATGAGCTTCATCTTCTCCATCATGACCAGATTCTGGTCGATGGCCTCGTTGACCTCGCCATAGACAGGGGCGAGCTCATGCTGGCAGGGAGCGACCTCGTTGTGCTTGGTCTTGGCGGGAATGCCAAGCGCCCACAGTTCATCGTCCAGGTCCTTCATATAGGCCGAGACGGTGGGGCGGATAGCGCCAAAGTAGTGCTCCTCGAGCTCCTGGCCCTTGCAGGGAGCAGCGCCAAAGAGGGTGCGGCCAGTGATGACCAGGTCCTTGCGCTTGCGATAAGCGTCCTTCTTGATCAGGAAGTACTCCTGCTCGTCACCCACGGAAGGAACGACCTTCTTGGGAGTCTTGCCAAACAGCGCCAAAACGCGCTTGGACTCACGCGAGAGCGCGGTCATGGAGCGCAGCAGCGGGGTCTTCTTGTCCAGGGCCTCGCCCGTGTAGGAGCAGAAAGCCGTGGGGATGCACAGGACATCGTCCTTAATGAAGGCGGGGCTAGTGGGATCCCAAGCGGTGTAGCCACGGGCCTCGAAGGTAGCACGCAGGCCGCCGTTGGGGAAGCTGGAGGCGTCCGGCTCGCCCTGGATGAGGTTCTTGCCCGTAAACTTGGTAATGGCGGTGCCGTCGTGGTTGGGCTCGAGGAAGCTGTCGTGCTTCTCGGAAGTAATGCCCGAAAGCGGCTGGAACCAGTGTGCGTAGTGCGTCGCGCCCTTGGAGATGGCCCAGACCTTCATGGCGTGGGCAACGGCGTTGGCCACATCCAGGTCGAGCGGCTCACCGTCCTCGAGGGTTGCAGCAAGGCGCTTCCAAATGTCCTTGGGGAGGTAGTCCTTCATGACTTCCTCAGAGAACACCATGGTCCCGAAGCGGTCAGTAAGTTCGGCCATACGGAACTCCCTTCGTATCGGCACCGCGTGAGAAGCGGTGTTGATTACTAACGAACGAGTCATAGATTAGGCTCGTCGTGTTTCCGCAACATTACCGTTATGTTGCTGTCACGAAACCAATCAATGAGGTTACCGCATCGCGGCGGCGTTGCCGCCCTCAACAGCCAATCAACTGTATAAATTGCAGACCTCTCCCCATGGTTTAAGGGTAGTCAATTTGGGATGGGGCTCTATTAACTGGTATTTCGCATCAGATACCAGTCTTTATAGCCCGTGTCAAAATGAGCCGCTCTGCTATAGGAAATGCCGATAGCAAGGCATCTTTGATTGGTATCCCCCAAATAGCGAGTGAAACTCCGCCGTGGCACAGTGGTGCTGTAGAATCCTTACAACACATCACACTATTACGTATCTAGAGGAGCACGATATGCGCGTCGACGAGGTTTTTAAGCAGGCAGCATCCCAGGGCACCGCACCCGTTTCGTTTGAGATGTTCCCGCCCAAGGGCGAGCTGACCCTCGACACGGCTCGCGAAGTGGCAGGCAATCTGTGCAAGCTTTCGCCGAGCTTTGTCTCGGTCACTTGTTCCGCTGGCGGCTCGGGTAACGGTGCCGCCACCGCCCCCATCGCGCATATGATTACGAGCGAATTCGATACACCCTCGGTGGCACACCTCACCTGTGTGGGCCGTACCCACGCCGATATCGCCGCCAAGATCGATGAGTACCGCACCGCCGGCGTGGAAAACGTGTTGGCCCTGCGTGGCGATCTCCCTGCCGGCGCGACCGAGGACGACAAGCCCGCCTCCGACTACGCCTACGCCCGCGACCTCATCCCCGAGCTCGTCGACGCCGGCTTTTGCGTGGGCGCCGCAGCCTACCCCGAGGGCCACATTGCCTGTGAGAACCTCAACCTCTCGGTCGAGCACCTCAAGCAAAAGCAAGACGCCGGCGCGAGCTTCTTTGTGACGCAGCTCTTCTTTGATAACGAGTGCTTCTACCGTTTTCGCGAGCTTGCCGACAAGGCCGGCATCACCGTGCCCATTACCGCGGGCATCATGCCGTTTATGGGCAAGTCGCAGATCAGCCGCATGGTCTTTATGTGCGGCGCGTCACTGCCCTCCCCCGTCATCAAGATTCTCGCCAAGTACGAGAACGACCCCGAGAGCCTGCAGGCAGCCGGTGTAGATTATGCCGCCCGCCAGCTTTGCGACCTCAAGGAGCACGGCGCCGACGGTCTGCACCTGTACACTATGAACCGTCCTGCAATCGCCGCGACCATTATGGAGCGTCTGGGGTAATGGAAAAACCGCACGTTGATACAACCGTTGTTGAAGTGCCGGCCGACCTTGCGTCGCCGGCGCTTTACCGTATCGACGCCGCCCACCACCCTCGTGTCGACCGTGCCGAGATGCTGCGGTATCTGGGCTACGGCGGCCAGCAGATTGAGCCCGAGCTGTCACGACGTATTGAGCTTGTGGTCGAGCACCTTGAGCTGGACATTGAGCCCCGTGGCGTGCGCCGCGTATTTGCCATCGATGCCACGGGCGTGGACGAGCAGGGAGAGCCTTGCATCCGTCTGGTTGGCACCAACGTTGAGTTGCAAGGTCGCGATATCTATCGCCATCTCAAAGACGCCCGCTTTGCCGCGCTCATGGCATGCACCCTCGGCATGGACGCCGAGCGTCGTCTGCGCACCACGGGAGCCCAGCAGCCCCTGGAGGGAGCCGTGCTCGACGCCGCATGCTCTGCCTATGTAGAAGCCGCCGTTGAGCAAATGGACCAGCAGGCCAAGGCTGCGGCCGCCGCACACGGACTCGCTGGCAACTGGCGCTTTAGCCCCGGCTACGGCGACTGTCCGCTTACGGCCCAGCGCTCAATCGTGGCTGCACTCAACGCCACTCGGCTCATCGGGCTTACCGTCACACCCACCAACCTGCTCATGCCCACCAAGAGCGTGACCGCGGTGATCGGTCTGTTCGACGGCGAGGTCCACGACGCCCAGAGCCGCCCCACCTGCACTATCTGCCGCATGCGCGAGCACTGTCGCTTCCGCGCCGCCCACACCACCTGCTATTCCAGCCATTAGGAGCCCTCGATGTTTACTCCGCTTATCACTCATGATCTGGACGGTACCGCGCTGGCGGCACCCGTTGATGCCGCACGCCGTAATGGCGCCACGTACAAGACGCGCACGATCGACGATCTGCGCATTAAGGACGATCGCCTGCGTGCCGCCATCGAGGGCACGGGGCACCTGCTGTTCGACGGCGGCATGGGCACCATGTTGCAGGCCGCTGGCATGAAGGCGGGCGCCCTGCCCGAGCTGCTCAACTTTGAGGAGCCCCAGGTTATCACCGATATCCAACGTCAATATGTCGAGGCCGGCTGCGACGTGATCACCGCCAACACCTTTGGCGCCAACGCGCACAAGCTCGATGGCGCCGCCACCGTGGCAGATGTCTTTGCCGCCGCCGTCGCCTGCGCCCGCGCGGCCGGTGCCCACTATGTCGCCGGCGATATCGGCCCCATCGGCGCCCTGCTGCGCCCCCTGGGCACCCTCAGCTTCGACGAGGCCTACGACCTCTTTGCCGAGGAGGTGCGCGCTGGCGTCGCCGCGGGTGTGGACCTCTTTATTATCGAGACCATGACCGACCTGGCCGAGATCAAGGCGGCCGTCCTCGCCTGCCGCGAGAACTCCGACCTGCCCGTCTTTGCCACCATGACCTTTGAGGAAGACGGTCGCACCTTCCTGGGCACGAGTCCCGAGGTTGCCGCCATCACGCTCGATGCCATCGGCGCCGACGTTTTGGGCATCAACTGCAGCCAGGGACCGGCCGAGCTCCGAGGGCTCGCCGCTCGCATGCTCACCGTTACGGGCAAGCCCGTTATGGTGCAGGCCAACGCGGGGCTGCCCCGCGTGGACGACGACGGCAACACCGTCTTTGACATCCAGGCACCCGAGTACGCCGTGGCCGTCGCCGGTATGATTGCCGACGGCGTAAGCGTCGTGGGCGGCTGCTGCGGCACCACGCCGGCGCACATGGCAGCGCTGCGCACGCTTATCGATAACCACACGCCCAGCCCGCGTCACCGCAAGCCCAGCATGTCGGTCACGAGCGCCCAAACGGTCGTGGATCTTCCCTGCGACGGCCACAAGATCGCCGTCATCGGCGAGCGCATCAACCCCACCGGCAAAAAGCGCCTGCAGCAGGCCCTGCGCGACGGCGATCTGGACTACGTGGTGAGCCAGGGCATCAGCCAGCAGGAGCAGGGTGCCGATATCCTGGACGTCAACGTGGGTCTGCCCGAAATCGACGAGGTCAAGATTATCCAACAGGCCACCGAGCAGCTCCAAGGCTCCACGCTGCTGCCGCTGCAGATCGACTCCACCGATCCCGCCGCTGTCGAGGCCGCCGTACGCCGCTATGCCGGCAAGCCCATCATCAACTCCGTCAACGGCAAGCAGCAGATCATGGATGAGATCTTCCCGCTGGTCGCCCACTATGGAACCAACGTCGTCGGCCTTACGCTCGACGAAGGCGGCATCCCCGATACCGCCGAGGCCCGCTTTGCCATCGCCGAACGCATCGTGGCCGAGGCCGCCCGCTACGGCATCGGCCCGGACCGCATCCTCATCGACTGCCTGGTCATGACCGCCTCGACCAACCAGCGTCAGGCCGAGCAGATCCTGCGCGCCATGTCTCTGTGCAAGGAGCGCTTGGGCGTCAAGTGCGCACTCGGCGTATCGAACATCAGCTTTGGCTTGCCTGCCCGCCCGCTGCTTGGCTCGGTCTTTTTGGCCGCCGCCTTTGGCGCAGGTCTGGACGCCCCCATCATGAACCCCGGTTCCAAGCGCTTTATGGACACCGTCTACAGCTATCGCGTGTTGAGCGTTGAGGATGAGGGCTCGACCGGATACATCGAGCGCTACGCCGGCTGGACCGATCCGTATAAGATCGCCGCGAACCCGGCGGCCGCTCAGTCAGCATCGCGCGATGCCGCGGCTGCCGCAAGCACTACCGCAAGCGCCGATGACGACCCCATCCGCCACATGGTCGTCTCGGGCCGCAAGGGCGAAATCGCGGCCGAAACCGAGCGTCTGCTGGCAGATCACGACGCCATGGACCTCATCAACAACCACTTTATCCCCGCCCTCGACGAGGTTGGCGTCCTTTTTGACCAGGGAAAGTTCTTCTTGCCGCAGCTCATGGCCTCAGCCGAGGCCGCGCGCGTGGGCTTCGACACCATCAAGCGCCTGATGCCCGCCGGCGAGATTGCCGACAAGGGTAAGATCTGCGTGGCAACCGTCAAGGGCGACATCCACGACATCGGTAAGAACATCGTCAAGATGCTGCTCGATAACTACGGCTACACCGTCTTTGATCTGGGTCGCGACGTCGATCCGCAGGAGGTACTCAAGACCGTACAGGAGCGTGACATTAAGCTCGTCGGCCTCTCGGCGCTTATGACCACCACCGTCGTCGCCATGGAGGAGACCATCAAGCTGCTTCATGCCGAGGTGCCGGACGTCAAGATCATCGTAGGTGGCGCCGTGCTCACCCCCGAATACGCCAAACAGATCGGCGCAGACTACTACGCCAAGGATGCCGCCGAAAGCGCGCGTATCGCCGAAGAGGTCTTTGGGCAGTAACACAACGGAAACAACCGAGCACCAAAACGTGCCGCACGCGCCACTTGGCACGTGCGGCACGTTAGAATAGATAAGACTATGCTCGTTTTGGCAGATAGGAGCGCAAGGATGGCGATCACGCCCGCAGAAATCGCGGAAACCCGCGGCATGGTTGAGGAGCAGAACCTCGACATCAGGACCATCACCATGGGTGTTTCGCTCATGGGTTGCGGCGACGAGAACCTCGACCGCATGTGCACGAAGATCTACGACCACGTGACGCACACGGCTGAGCACCTGGTCGAGACCGCCGAGAACCTCGAGCGCGAGTACGGTATCCCCATCGTCAACAAGCGCGTTTCCGTCACCCCAGTGGCGCAGATCGCCGCTTGCTGCAAGGATGAGGACCTCACCCCCATCGCGCATGCCCTCGACCGCGCGGCCGAGACCCTCGGCATCGACTACCTGGGCGGCTTCTCCGCGCTCGTCCAGAAGGGCATCGGCGACGCCGACCGCCGCGTCATCCAGTCCATCCCGCAGGCGCTCGCCACCACCAGCCGCGTCTGCTCCAGCGTCAACGTCGCCAGCCTGCGTGCCGGCATCAACATGGACGCCGTACTCATGGCTGCGCAGACCATCATCGACGCTGCTAAGCTCACGGCCGACCAGGATTCCGTCGGCGCTTCCAAGTTTGTCTGCTTTGCCAATATGGTCGAGGACTCCCCGTTTATGGCGGGCGCCGTCCACGGCGGTGGCGAGGCCGATGCCGTCATCAACGTAGGCGTTTCGGGCCCCGGCGTTATGGCCGCAGCCCTGGAGACGCTGCCCGATTCCGCATCGATGATGGAAGTCGCCGAGAAGATTAAGCAGACCGCCTTTAAGATCACCCGCGCTGGCGAGCTCATGAGCCGCGAGGCCGCCCATCGCCTGGGTGTCGAGAAGGGCATTGTCGACCTGTCGCTGGCTCCCACGCCTGCCATCGGCGATTCCGTTGCCCGCATCCTCGAGATCATCGGTGTTGGCACCTGCGGAGGCCCCGGCACGACCTGCGCGCTCGCCATGCTCAACGATGCCGTCAAGAAGGGCGGCGTCATGGCCAGCTCCAGCGTGGGTGGTCTCTCCGGCGCCTTTATCCCCGTGTCCGAGGATGCCGGCATGATCGCCGCTGTCGAGGCCGGCGCGCTTTCGCTCGAGAAGCTCGAGGCCATGACCTGCGTGTGCTCCGTCGGCCTGGACATGATCGCCATCCCCGGTGACACCCCGGTCGAGGCCATCGCCGGCATCATCGCCGACGAGATGGCTATCGGCGTCATCAACAACAAGACCACGGCCGTGCGCGTGATTCCCGCCATTGGCAAGGGCGTGGGCGACTGCGTCGAGTACGGCGGCCTGTTCGGCCGTGCGCCCATCATGCCGGTGAACCCCAACGCCGGCACCGTGCTTGCCCACCGTGGTGGACGCTTCCCGGCGCCGCTGAACTCGCTGAAGAACTAGCTGAGGGGTTCGGGCGAGGAGCCCCGGGGGAGGGCAAATATATAAGGTCGTCTGCTCGGACAGTCCTGACTCGCACGGAGAGCACATTAAGTGCTCTCCGGCTCGTGCGGAACTCGCGATCGAC
>NZ_JADNDZ010000009.1 GCF_015552075.1 Collinsella aerofaciens | reverse complement strand
ATCTGAGAGCCGTGGTCGTTAATGTAGAACTCACGCTGGATATCGTAACCGGCGTGGTCCATCACACGGCAAAGGGAGTCGCCCAGAGCGGCCCAGCGGCCATGGCCGATGTGCATGGGGCCGACGGGGTTGGCGGAGACGAACTCGACCTGGGTCTTCAGGCCGCCACCGACGTTGGACTTAGCGAAGTCCATACCCTTCTCGCGAGCCTCGCCAAAGATGGCATTCTTGACGGCAACGGAGAGGTAGAAGTTGATGAAGCCGGGGCCTGCGATCTCGACCTTCTCGATCGCGGGGTCCTCGGGCATATGGGCAACGATGGCCTCGGCGATCTTGCGCGGGGCGCAATGGGCCAGCTTGGCGGACTTCAGGGCCATGGTAGAGGTCCACTCGCCATGAGAAGTGTCAGCCGGTCGCTCGATAGCGCAATCGTCAAGTTCAAATGCGGAAAGGTCGCCGGCCTCCTGGGCCGCAGCAAGCGCAGCGCGTACCAGCTCTTCAATCTTCTCGGGCATAGATCCTCCTTGTGTTAAAGCCCCCGAGCTCTTGGTCACTCGTAGGGCAAAAGCCAGAGTTTGTAGCACTCTATCACAAGCGACGGGCACTGTCGCAGGGTAAAGCCAATCGATATTGCATATGCACAAAATTGACTACAGCTTGTATGGAGTCACTCAAAGATGCCAGTCTGCCTGCAGATTATGCAGGCGTTGAAAATGCATAAAGGTGTGAATGAGCTGCGCCTGTTATCGAATACTCTTACCTATCGGAGTTGTGTGCTTTTCCTGCATAAAGTAAGGGTTTGCGCACGTCAGCGTGTTATTCTAGACATACGTAAATTCGTATAAGTTGGAGGTAGCATGTTCTCAATCGGTCAACACGTCATTCATCCGGGTCAGGGAGTCTGCACCGTCGTCGGTTTTAGGGACGACACACCGCAGCCCATGCTACTGCTCGAGACCAAGCAGGGACATGCGCAGACGATCCTCATGTACCCCGTGGCGCAGGCCGACCGTTTGCACGCCGCCATCTCGCAGCAAGATGCCGAGCACCTGCTGAGCCACTATGACGAGCTGGAGTGCGACACTTTTACCGAGCGCAACAGTTCACTTGAGGAGACGCACTTTAAGCAGCAGCTCAAGCTGGGCGCGCCCGAGACGGTCCGCGTGGCAAAGACCATGATGCACCGCATTCGCCAGGCCGAGGAAGCTGATAAAAAACCCAGCTCCTACTACATGCGCGTACTCAAGGAGGCCAAACGCCGCTCCATCGAGGAGTTCGCCGTGGCCTTGGGCGTCACCGAGGAGGCCGCCGAAGCCCGCCTAGCCCAAGCCGCCCTCAACTAACCCATCCGCGCCAAAAACCACCACAAAGGGGACAGGCACCTTTGTGGTGGTTTTCTTGTTCTAGTAGTATTCATTCTTATCGATACCCACGAGCACAAGGAGTCTCTTATGGCAGAGCCGCTTACCGCCGGAATCACCCGCGACCGCGCGTTCGAACTGCTCAATGAGCACAACAAGGACCCGTTCCATATCACCCATGGCGAGACGGTCGAGGGCACTATGCGCTACTTTGCGCGCGAGTTCGACCCCGAGAACGAGGAGTTTTGGGGCATCGTCGGTCTGCTGCACGACCTGGATTGGGAGGAGCATGAGGACGACCCCATGAACCACACCATCTATGCTGCCAAGATTCTTAAGGATGAAGGTGCGTCTCCCGAGCTCATTCGCGCCATCCAGACGCACACGTCGGACTTCAATACCTCGCTGCCCAAGCCCGAGCTGCAGATGGAAAAGATCCTGTTTGCCTGCGATGAGCTCACCGGCCTGATCGGCGCTGCAGTCATCATGCGCCCGAGCAAGAGCGTTATGGACTTTACGACCAAGTCGCTCAAGAAGAAGTTCAAGGACAAGCGCTTTGCCGCCGGCTGCTCGCGCGACGTGATTTCGCAGGGCGCCGAGATGCTGGGCTGGGAGCTTCCTGAGCTCTTCGACCGCACCATCGCAGCCATGCAGTCCTTCGCCCCCGACCACGATACCTTCCAGGCCTAACCGCCCGCGCCACTTAAAACCACCACAAAGGGGAAAGGCACCTTTGTGGTGGTTTTTGTTTGCGCGGACGCTAGGGGCGGACCTGGCCGGTGCCTCGAAGCTTGTATTTGTAGGTGGTGAGGGCCTCGGCGGCAAAGGGGCCACGGGCGTGGAGCTTTTGGGTCGAGATGCCGATCTCGGCGCCCAGGCCAAACTCGCCGCCGTCGGTAAAGCGCGTGCTGGCGTTGGCATATACGGCCGAGGCATCGACCGCATCCAAGAAGCGCTCGCAGGCGTCCACGTCCTCGGAAATGATGGCCTCGGAATGCATGGTACCGTAGCGGTTGATGTGCGCGATGGCCTCGTCCTCGTTTGCCACGACCTTCACGCTCATCTCGAGCGCCAGGTACTCGCGACCCCAGTCCTCCTCAGTCGCGGCGACGTAGTCATCGCCCTCTACAAAGCCGGCGTCGGCGCACGCGGCGCACGTGGCCTCGTCGCCGTGAATGAGCACGCCGTGGTCGTGCAGCACGGCAACGACCGCAGGCAAAAACGCATCGGCCACAGCACGGTCGACCAGCAGCGACTCGGCGGCATTGCACACGCCTACGCGCTGGGTCTTGGCATTAACGATAATGTTGAGCGCCTTATCAAAGTCGGCGGATTCATGCACGTAGATGTGGCAGTTGCCCGTGCCCGTCTCGATCACCGGCACAAGCGACTCGCGCACGCAGCGCTGGATCAGGCCTGCACCGCCGCGCGGAATGAGTACGTCGACAATGCCGCGGAGCTTCATGAGCTCGCCAGTGGCCTCGCGGTCGGTGGACTCGATCATCGA
Source organism: Collinsella aerofaciens (assembly GCF_015552075.1). Taxonomy (GTDB): domain Bacteria; phylum Actinomycetota; class Coriobacteriia; order Coriobacteriales; family Coriobacteriaceae; genus Collinsella; species Collinsella aerofaciens_Y. The sequence continues at coordinate 35,078 of NZ_JADNDZ010000009.1, read as the reverse complement.
CACGGCCTCGCGCGGGAAGCCCTTGGCCTCGAGCGCATCGGCCAGCAGCTCGGCAATCATGGCACACGAGTGATAGGCCAGCGAGCCGCCGCGCAGAATGCAGGCGTTGCCGGTGCGGATGCAGATGCCCGCGGCATCGGCCGTCACGTTGGGGCGCGCCTCATACACTATGGCGACCAGACCCAGTGGCACACTCACGCGGGTCAGGTCCACGCCGCTTGCGAGTATACGGTGGTCGAGCACGCGGCCCACGGGATCGGGCAGCTCGGCGAGCTTTTCCAGGCCGGCGGCCATGCCCTCGACGCGCTCGGGCGTCAGCAGCAGGCGATCGAGCAGTCCGGCCGAGGTACCCGCATCGCGCGCAGCGGACATATCGAGCTCGTTGGCGGCGACGATGGAGTCGACACCGTTGCGCAGTGCTGCGGCCATGGCGCGCACGGCCTCCTGGCGCTGCTCATCGCTCGCCGTGGCAAGCGAGGCCGACGCTGCCTTGGCGGCAACGGCAAGATCGTGGACATACGTGGCTATATCGACCGACATGGGCGGCCCTTTCTCCTAGAAGTTTGCAACCATGGTAGCCGATTTGCGCATGGCCTCGCCCGCGGCGGTAGAATTGGTCAACCCGAAACACCGCAACGAACGGAAGTCTCACATGGCCCTCATCACTTCGTACCACGTCCCCGGCCTTTACGTCGAGGACCACAGCATCGACGTCCCCCTTGACTGGCGCGGCCTGGAGCCGATGCTCCTGGCCGTCGGCAGCACCATGCGCCGCGGCGCTATGCCGGCACCCATCGCCGGCGCGCCCGAGAGCATCAAGCTCTTCTACCGCGTGGTTTGCGCGCCCGACCGCATCAACGACGATCTGCCACTGCTCCTGTTTTTGCAGGGCGGCCCCGGCGGCGAGAGCCCGCGTCCGCTGACGCCCACAAGCGACGGCTGGATCGAGGAGGCCGTCAAGCACTTCCGCGTGGTCCTTCCCGACCAGCGCGGCACCGGACGCAGCAGCTGCGTGGACGGGCGCACGATTGCCGCCTTGGGCGATCGCGCCGAGGCAGCAGGCGCCAATGCGGCCCGCTCGCAGGCGGACTACCTCAAGCGCCACCTCGTCAGCTCCATCGTGCGCGATTTTGAGTACCTGCGCCTAGTGGGCTTTGGAGGCAAGCCGTGGGTCACGCTCGGCCAAAGCTACGGCGGTTTTTTGACGCTGAGCTACCTGTCGCTCTTCCCCGAGGGCGTGGCGGCGAGCTTTACCTGCGGCGGAATCCCCCACGTGCCGGCGAGCGCAAGCGAGGTCTACGCGCACACCTTCCCGCGCATGGCCGCCAAGACGCAGCAGTATTATGACCGCTACCCCGCTGACGTCGAGCGCGTGGCAGCCCTGGCCGATGCGCTCGAAGCCCAGAAGCCCGTGCTGCCCGACGGCTCGCCGATGACAGTCGAGCGCCTACAGCTCATGGGCAGCGACTTTGGCATGAAGCCGAGCTTTGAACGCATGCATTGGATTATCGATCACGCTTTTGTTGATGGCGACGGCACGCTGACCTGCGACGCCTCGGTATCTGACAGCTTTTTGATGCGCGCCTTCGAGCGCACCAACACGCGCACGAATCCGCTGTACTGGACGCTGCAGGAGTTCATATACGCCGACGGTGACACTATGCCCATTGGCTGGGCCGCGGCTGAAGAGAAGGCTCACCGCACCGAGTTCGACACCCTCGCGCGCCCGCTCATGTTTACCGGCGAGGCCATGTTCCCGTGGATGTTCGAGCAGATGCCCGAGCTCAAGCCCTTCAAGCCCGCCATGGACCTGCTGATGGAAGACACCAGCTGGGACAAGATCTACGACCCGCAGCGCCTGGCCTACAACGAAGTGCCGCTCCAGGCCGCGGTGTATTTCGACGACATGTACGTGGATTCGGGCCTGCAGCTCGATACGCTCAGCCGCGTGGGCAACTCGCATGCCTGGGTGACCAACGAGTTCGAGCACGACGGTCTGCACGGCAGTGTGGTGTTCAAGCACCTCTTCGACGAAGCACTCAACCGCGGAGACCTGCGCCGGATCTTCTAACAAAGGAGTGTCCCCACCTGCCGGCACAAAAGGAACGTCCCCAAGTGCCGGCACGAGAAAGACAGCGCTGCGGGAAACGATCCGCAGTGCTGTCTTTCTTTATGCAAATACGATCAAGTTATCCCTGTGTATCGCCGGCTTCTCGGCCAAGTTAGCGAGCAGGCGGTTGCTGGCGATCTGGTCCTGGCGGCGGCCGGCAGCAAGCTCCAGCACGTCCGAATCGGCCTCGGCGATACCGCGGGCGACGACCATACCGCTCGGGTCGCACACATCGAGCACATCGCCCTCGGCAAACTGGCCATCGACCTCGCGAATACCCACCGCAAGCAGAGAAGAGCCACGGCTGACCAGCGCCTTCGCAGCACCATCATCGACCGTCACCGAGCCATGCGCCTTGTCGCCCAGTGCGATCCACAGCTTGCGGGGTGCGATGTCCAGACGCTCCGCCGGCGGATCGAACAGCGTGCCCACGCTCTCGCCGCGGGCGAGGCGCACGAGCGCATCGGGCTCCTCGCCCGAGCAAATCACGCTCTGAATGCCCGCCGTCATCAGGATGCGGCTCGCGCGAATCTTGGTAATCATGCCGCCCGTGCCCACCGATGTGGAAGAATCGCCCGCCGAGGCAATAATCTTGGCATCGATCTTATGCACGACAGGAACAAACTCGGCCGTGGGGTCCTCATGCGGATTGGCAGTATAGAGGCCATCGATGTCCGAGAGCGTCACGCACAGATCGGCAGAAACCAGGCAGCTCACAAGCGCCGCCAGTGTGTCGTTGTCGCCAAACTTAATCTCATCGACGGTAACGGTATCGTTCTCGTTGACGACCGGCACCACGCCAAGCTCCACGAGGCGCAGCAGGGCGTCGCGCGCGTGCAGGTAAGACGTGCGGCGGGCCGTATCGTGGCGCGTGAGCAGCACGAGCGAGGTGAGCAGGTCGCGCGCATGGAACTCCTCGTCGTAGGCCGACGAGATGATGCACTGACCAGCCGAGGCGCAAGCCTGCAGGCTCGGCAGGTCGCCGACCGGCTTGCGGTCGAAGCCCAGCACGGGATAGCCACAGGCGATAGCGCCCGAGCTCACCACGACCAGACGCCAGCCGAGCCTGCGCAGCGCTGCGGCCTGATCGGCAAGCCCGCCGATAAAGGAGCGGTTGACCTTGCCGTCAGTGCCCACAACCGTGGACGAACCGATCTTTACCACCATCGTTTTATAAGAAGTCGTCATACGTCAAACCAATCAACTGTTCAGCGAACGGCCGAGCTGGCGGCCAAGGGAGCGTGACTCGCCCCTACCACCCAAGAAATTAGTGAGCCCAGGGAAAGGCAGAAGCCGCGGCCATGTTCTTGCGCACGAGCTCGTCGCGCATCTGAGCCAGGCCCTGCTCCATGCCCACCACATAGGTCTGCGGGTACAGGAAGCGCTTGAAAGCTGCGTCCAGATGATTGAGCGCCCAAGCACAGCGCTCGCGCGCGTCCTGGATGCTCTCACGCGGAGCCACCGCACTGCCATCGCGCACGATCGGCACCAGCAGCTCGCGATACTCAAGTTCGGACACGTCGGTCACCAGGGCGGCATCATTCACGGCCACGAGGGTATTGCCGCGCGCGGCGCCCTCCCCCGCCAGATGGTCCTCGTCGTAGATCATGTCGCAGACCGGGCCGCCAAAGCCGTCGTAATAACGGCGCACGCGTTGCACACCCGGGATCGTGCGCTTGTAGGGCTGCTCGGAGAGCTTGACCACCGGCGTCCATGGATCTGCCTCGCTCGCACGGCGGGCGGAAAGCTTGTACACGCCGCCCAGCGCCGGCTGGTCATAGCAGGTCGCAAGCTTGGTACCCACGCCAAAGCTGTCGATGGGCGCGCCCTGGTCGAGCAGCGACTGAATCGTGTACTCATCCAGATCGTTAGAAACCGAGATCCCCACATAGGGCAGGCCCTCGGCATCAAAACGGCCGCGAACATACTTGGAGAGCTTGGCGAGGTCGCCGGAGTCAATGCGAATGGCCGACAAGCGCTCGCCCACCGCTTCCATCTCCTTGGCAACCGTAATGGCATGTTCACAGCCCTCGCGCACGTCATAGGTGTCGATGAGCAGCGTGCAGTTCTTGGGGCTCGATTTGGCAAAGGCACGGAAGGCCTCGAGCTCGGAATCGAAGCTCATCACCCAGCTGTGAGCATGCGTGCCAAAGACGGGAATACCGTAGCGGCGGCCGGCGAGCACATTGGACGTAGAGGAGCAGCCGGCAACGTAGCTCGCGCGCGCAACGGCCAGGCCGCCATCGGGACCCTGGGCTCGGCGCAGGCCAAACTCCGCCACGGGGCGACCGTCGGCGGCGAGCACCACGCGCGCCGTCTTGGTGGCGACAAGCGTCTGGAACCCGACGATGTTGAGCAGCGCCGTCTCGAGCAGCTGGCACTCCAGCGCGGGGCCGGTGACGCGCACCATGGGCTCGCGCGGAAAGACGAGCTCGCCCTCGGGCACGGCGTCGATGTTTACATGCGCACGAAAATCGCGCAGGTAGTCGAGGAATCCAGACTTGAACATCGCATCGCCAGCAGGGGCCTGGAGCGAGGCGAGGTAGTCGATGTCCTCGGGCGTAAAGCGCAGATTCTCGACCAGCTCGGGCAGCTCGGCGGTGCCGCACATGACGGCATAGGCGCTGCCAAAGGGATGGTCGCGGTAAAACGCGGTAAAACAACCCTGCTCATTGGCCTTGCCGCTCTCCCACAGGCCCTGGGCCATAGTGAGCTCGTACAGATCGGTGAGCATTGCAATGTCGGTGGGATGCGAGATGTCGGTCAAAGCCATGGGGCGACCTTTCGGATGTGTGGTGCAGAATTTGAGGGTTGGACGAGAGCAGAGCATGCGGACATGACGCCCGATGCGAGTCGGTTAGAGCAGGCCCATGCTGGTCAGGATCGTGTAGCCCATAAAGATGACAAACGCGATGAGGGCAAGGACAATGATGATTTTTTGAGCCGGCGCCATGCCAGGGATCTCGTTCTCGCCCATAGGCTCCTTGGAGGTAACCATGCGCTGGGCAAAGGTCATCTCGTCACGGCTCGGCTTGGGCTCGACGGACTTGGGACGGGCGGCCTTTTTAGGCTGAGGTTTGGGCGCGGCAGGTGCAGGCTTCGCAGCAGCGGGCTTGGGTGCGGGCGCGGGCGCCGATGCGGATGCGGCGTTCGCGGCGGCCTCCTCGGCCTTCGCACGCTCGGCACGCAGGGCAGCCAGCTCCTCACGCTCGCGACGGGCCTCTTCCCGAGCCTCGCGGCGGGCCTTCTCAGCGCGGAGCTCTTCCAACTCGGCGCGCTCCTCGTCGGACAATGGTTGGGACTCAAGCTCGGCCATGATATAGCCCTTTCTTTTAAAAAAAGCCGCCGACACAATGTCAGCGGCTTATCAAATCCATGGGTGGAGACGAAGGGAGTCGAACCCTCGGCCTCTGCCATGCGACGGCAGCGCTCTCCCAACTGAGCTACGTCCCCAGGACAAGTCGATATTTTACCTACGGCTCGCCAACTGTCAACGCCCAATAACCAGTCTTTTTGGGACGCGGCTATTTTGACAACTTTTCGAACAGGCGATCCTCTCGATGATTTTTTAATCCCCGTCCCAGAAAAATCATCAGCGTGCGCTCTACTTTGCGCTGGTGAGGACGCCGGTGGTGTCGAAGGCGGGGGTGAAGCTCTCGTCTACCGCGCCGCCCTCTTGCCAGAACATTGTCGTAAAGCCCAGGTCGTCGGCATGGTCGAGCACCTGCTCGTACTCCTCGCGCGTCACGGCGCGCGCCAACTCGCCGCCCTGCTCGCGCATGAGCGCATTGGGCGTGTACTGGTTCATGACCGAGATCGGCACGTCGCCCACCGTCTGCCACACCAGGTCTAACACGCGGCACGAGTCATCCGCATGCCCCGGCAGCACCAGGTGGCGCACGATGATGCCGCGCTTCATGAGCCCGTCGTCATCCACCAGCTCTCCCCCGCGGCGATCGATCTCGCGCGCCATCTGGGCCAGACCCGACACGGCCACACGCGGGTAATCCTTTATATGGGAGAGCGACTGCGCAAGCGCCGCATCGGCATATTTAAAGTCGGTAAGCCACACATCGATCAGGTCGCCCAGCGCGGCCACGGCACTCGCGCGCTCGTAACCACTCGTGTTGTAGACGATCGGGATAACCAGTCCGCGCGCCCGTGCCGCGGCAATCACGGCAGACAACAGGTGCGCATAGTGCGTCGCCGTCACCAAATTGATGTTGTTGGCACCCTGGTCCTGCAGCTCCAGCATAATCTCGACCAGACGCTCAGGCGAAATCTCAAGGCCAAAATTGCCGGTCGAGATCTCGTGGTTCTGGCAGTAGATACATTTAAGCGAGCAACCGCTAAAGAAGATCGTGCCCGAACCGGCCTCGCCCGAGATAGGCGGCTCCTCCCACATATGAAGCGCGGCGCGGGCCACCTTGAGCGTGTCGTTAGCACCGCAGACGCCGTGCGCGCCCTCATCGCGCGCCGCACCGCAACGGCGCGGACACAAATGGCAGGCGGGCGAAAAAAGTTCGGTCAACGACGTCGGCATAAAAACATGCTCCAAAACAACGATTCAGCAGCTCAAACGTAAAGGGCCAGACCGCGTAGACGGCTCCGTCCCTAAGGCGCCGTAATCGTCCGACACGATTTTTGTAATGTCAAGACTGGAATCGATAAAGTGCCGCTTTATGATGTAGGTATTCCGCCCCCCGCGGAGCAACTGGGTGAACCGTCGCGTTTATTTAGGGAGCCCACACAGTCGTACCTAGTACAGGTATCCTTCGTTGTTAAGGACGCTGGAACAGTCGATGAGGGCACCCACCTGTTTTAGGTGGGTTCATTTTCGTAACGTGGGGGGTGGTTTTCTTTTGCCGAAAATCACCATACAGTCCATATGGATCCCCGCCGGCATCCCGACAAGCCATCGACAACATTCCAATATCTGGTAAGCGCGTGATTATCGCTGCGTGCAATTCCATGCACCCCCCTTGGTCGAGTATCATGGTTCGGCTATGCCCTTTGCGCATGGCGTTCTTCTGACCTTTTCCTTCGACGCTTGGCGGTTTTTAGATTCATGGCTTCATCCCCGAGCTACATACCGTACCTATGCGTGGCAGCGGCGGCCTTTATCACGACCTTCCTCACGGTACCCCTGGTCAAGCGCCTGGCAATCAAGCTCGACGCCGTCGACTATCCTTCTAAGCGCCGCATCAACACCAAGCCCATCCCGCGTTTGGGCGGAACGGCGGTGTTTTTGGGCCTGGTCGTCGCCTGCACTGTGCAAATCCTAGGCACCTGGTACCTGGGTTGGCCGCCCGTTTTGGTGCCCCACCCCCGTCTGCACATCAGCTACCCCATACTTGCGCTTTCTTTTACCGTTATCTTTGCGACCGGCGCTATCGACGACGTCTTCCAGCTCACGCCCAAGCAAAAGCTGGCCGGACAGGTCCTCGCCGCGCTTATCGCCTGCATGGGCGGCCTGCGGATCGGCGTCATCGTCAACCCGTTTGCCCCCGGCGAGATCATGCTCGGATGGCTCGCCTACCCCATCACCGTAATCTATCTGGTGGCATTCACCAACATCATTAACCTCATCGACGGCCTCGACGGCTTGGCCACGGGCATCTGCGGCATCGCGTCGTTCACCATGTTTTCGATGGCCGTTCTCTCGGGCCGCATCGACGCCGCCGCGCTCTCCATTGCGCTCTTTGGCGCCTGTCTGGCCTTTTTGCGCTACAACTTCAACCCCGCAAGCATCTTCTTGGGCGACTCGGGGTCGCTGCTTCTGGGCTTTGCGCTGGGCTCCATCTCGCTGCTCAACGTGAGCCGCACCGCCGCACTCACCTCGCTTATCATCCCGCTCATCGTTGCCGGCGTGCCCATCATCGACACGTTTAGCGCCATTGTGCGCCGCAAGCGCGCCCACATTAGCATCGGGCAGGCCGACAAGGGCCACATCCACCACCGCCTGATCCAAGAAGGCTACAACCAAAAACAGGCCGTGCTGCTCATCTATGCCTGGTGCATCATGCTTTCGGCCGGCGCCGCCGCGATTAACCAGGTCGAGGTGCCCATGCGCGTGCTCATCTTTACCGTGCTCGCCATTGGCTCGGCGGCCTTCGCCAAGCATCTACATCTATTTGAGCCCGTGCTGCTCCACCATTACAACAAGCGCACGCACGAAGATGAGCTGGTCACCCCCGACGACCCCGCTTTTAAGCAGGAGGAGCAGGCAGCCGAGGAGCGCAAAGAAGAGCGCCACCACAAGCTCTAGGGCAAGCTGCCGAGGATGTGCCAAGGCACCGTTGGCCAAGCGCGGCCGCGCCGCGCCCATCGCACAAGCCACCCCTCTCCCGCCCCTCGCCTACTTACGCCCCACCCCTCCAATAAACGCGTTATCATCTTGACCCATGAACATACGTAAGGAGCAATCATGCCAAACGAGAACAGCTACGAAGTCGCGCTGCAAAAGAGCAACGCCATTCGCGAGGGCCTGGCCAAGACGCCCGAGAAGTTCACCATGCTTACCGGCGACCGCCCCACCGGCCGTCTGCACCTGGGCCACTACTTTGGCACCCTCAAGGGCCGCGTCGAGCTGCAGAACATGGGCGCCAAGACCAACGTGCTCATTGCCGACTACCAGGTCATCACCGACCGCGACACCACCGAGCACATCCAGGACAACGTGTACAACATGGTCATGGACTACCTTGCCTGCGGCATCGACCCCGACAAGACCATGATCTACGCACACTCTGCCGTGCCCGCTGCCAACCAGCTCATGCTGCCGTTCCTGTCGCTGGTGTCCGAGGCAGAGCTGGCGCGCAACCCCACCGTCAAGGCCGAGATGGAGGCCTCGGGCCACGAGCTTACCGGCCTTCTGCTCACCTATCCGGTGCACCAGGCCTGCGACATCCTGTTCTGCAAGGGCAACGTGGTGCCGGTCGGTCGCGACCAGCTGCCGCACATCGAGCTCACCCGCACCATCGCCCGCCGCTTTAACAACCGCTACGGCAAGGTGTTCCCCGAGGTCGAGGCGCTGCTGTCCGAGACCCCGCTGCTGCCCGGCCTGGACGGCCGCAAGATGAGCAAGAGCTACGGCAACGCCATCAATATCTCGATGACCGCCGAGGAGACGGCCAAGCGCATCAAGAAGAGCCAGACCGACTCCGAGCGCATGATCACGTTCGACCCCGAGAACCGCCCCGGCGTGTCCGGCCTGCTTTCGACGGCTGCCATCTGCACCGGCCGATCCGAGGTCGAGATTGCCGAGGAGATTGGCATGGGCGGCTCCGGCCAGCTCAAGAAGTACGTGACCGAGGCCGTCAACGAGTACTTTGCGCCGATCCGCGAGCGTCGCCAGCGCTACGAGAACGATCTGGACTATGTGAAGGACGTGCTGCACGAGGGCAACCGTCGTGCCAACGAGATCGCCGAGCAGACCCTGGCCGAGGTTCGGGACGCCATGGGCATGGTGTACTAGACCGATCTGCTGGCTTGAGCTTTCGATTGTTATGGGGCGGGCGCTACGGCGTCCGCCTTTTTTGGAGCCCGACCAGCTCGGCTCCGTCCATTGCACTCCCCCGATAAACGGGAACGGGCCCGCCGGCAGTCAGTTGCCAGCGGGCCCGTTCCCGAAGTACACCGTTGAATCGCACAGAGGGGAGGAATGCGAATCAAACTCAACAGGGCAGGCTTTTTCATCGCCTATTGCCTACTCCGTTGCTGAATACAATATAGTTCACCGTGGTTTACTTTCTGACTGCAAAGTGCGCCGCCACACCTTCTCCATAAGTTAGCCCCGGTAAACCTGCAACGGAAAACCACCGCAAAGGGGACAGGCACCTTTGTGGTGGTTTTGGCCACGGCAGAACTGTTAGAGTCCGGCAGGCCAGCGACAGGCGCCCAGATTGACGTGCATGGGATCGGTAAACGTCACGCCCTCCCCCAGTAAGAGCTCACGCTGAGCATCGGGGCCGCCAAACGCAAAGCCCTCACAGATACGGCCGTCGGCAAACACCACGCGATGACAGGGAATTTGGCCAGGACGTGGGTTGCTATGCAGCGCATAGCCCACATAGCGCGCGCTCCGCGGACGACCGGCGAGCATCGCCACCTGACCGTACGTGGCGACCATCCCCTCGGGAATCTGCTCGACTACCTCGTACACCCGCTCAAAAAAGCCCTCAGATGCCATCGCCTACCCCTTTCCGCCCGCAACAGCATAAAGCACAAATGATCCCTTGGGGACGGCAGGGTTGTAGATCATTGAGACCTCCGCGCGGCCGATGGTCCGCAACCCCGCCGTCGCTGAGGGATCACATGGCATGGCAGGCAGTGTTTGCCCAGATAGAACCTGCCAAAATAAACCTGTCCCTTTTTGGGAGGTAAGTTAGTTGGCGGGACGGAAGAAGGCTACGGCTACGGCGCCGGGGCCCACGTGGGTGCCGATGGTGGCGCCAATGGTGTGGATGGGCAGCTCGCCCTCGGTGTGTCCAGCCCACAGCGCGGCGCTGTCCTCGATGTACTTCTTGAGCACGGCGTCCGAAAGGCCCGTATAGCCGAGCGCCAGCGGCATGGAAAAGTCGACGCCGCCCGCCTTTTCGACCTTCTGGTTGAGCAGGTTGCGGCCGTTCTTGGAACCGCGCGCCTTGCCCAGCTGCACGATCAGGCCGTCCTCGGCGGCCACAACGGGCTTTACGTTGAGCAGCGTGCCCACAGCGCCGGCCGCAGCAGACAGGCGACCGCCGCGCACCAAGTACTCCAGCGTCTCGAGCAGACCGATGACGACCACACGGTCGCGCACGGCCTCGACAGCCGCCGCGATCTGGGCAGCTCCACACCCCTCGTCCACCAGGCGCAGGGCATACTCGACCAGGACACGCTCGCCCAGGGTTACGTTATTGCTGTCTACCACGAACACGTCGCCGCCCGGCGCCTCGGCAAGTGCAGTACGGGCACTCTGATTGGTGCCCGAAAGCTTGGCGCCCACGGTAATAATCACAGCCTCGTCGCCGGCCTCACGCGCCTTGGCAATAGCCTGCGAAAACGCGTACGGGTTGACCTGGCCGGTCTTGGGCAGCTCATCGCGCTCCACGAGCATCTCGTAAAAGCGTTGGTGATCGATGTCGACGCCATCCATGTACACGTCGGTGCCAAAGGTGACGGACAGCGGCAGAACACGCAGAGCGGGGTGCTCCGCCGGCGTCATATCGCTTGCGGAATCGGTAATAATGCGGACGGACATAACGAATCCTTTCTTGCGCAGGTCTCGCGCAGGGAATTTAGACAGCAATGCCCCGGCGCGGCATACGCGCTCAAACGGGACTATGCAGTTGTTAATGGGAAACAAATGCCTTGGCGGCCTTAGATCTCGCGCAGGGTGTTGAGAATCGTACGCAGCGACGCATACATCTGCTCGCGCTGCTCCACACCCATGGCCCTACCGGTGGTGTCGAGCACGTCATGGATGATGCGGTCGGCCTCGTTCATGCTCTCGCCACCCAGCGTGGTCAGGCGAACCGGTGCGCGGTACTTGACGGCAGCATCGCCCGAGTCATCAACCTCGACAAAGCCGCCCTCCTCCAGGTGCGCCAGCGTGCGCGAAACGGCAGCGCGCGTCACACCGGCCACGCGAGCCAGGTCGGCGCCGGTCATGCCGTCCTTGCTGCGCTCCAGGTAGTACAGGCACATGACGTCGGAGCCCTTGAGGCCCAGCCTTGCGCCCTCGGACGTCTTGATACGCTGAATCTCCTTGTAGAGCCCGCTAATCAGTCCGACAAAATCCTCAAAACGTGTCTCGTCGTTCTGCTGCATGGGAGACGACCGCCTTTCGCTTGCATGATGCTAACGGGTAAACATCTTAGCCGTACTCAGCGACTGCCGCCTCCACGCGACCCAATTGTTAACCCATCAACATAAAAACCACCACAAAGGGGACAGGCACCTTTGTGGTGGTCTGGGGCATCAATAGGTTCTAGGCGCCGCTACAGCTCCACGCAGGGATTGTCGCGGGTCACAAGCGTCTTAACGACAACCGTCGCTCCCAGATAGCGCTCGAGCAGCTCGGCCAAGCGATCGATGGCGGCCTGGCAATCCCCCATCCGCTCGGGCTCCACGCACTCAATCGCCAGAAATGCGTCCGCCGAATCGTCGGACAGCGCCGTGCGAACGCCATCGCGCCAGTTCCAGCAACGGCACACGGCGCCCGCATCATCGATATAAGCAAGCTCACCGGGCAGCGTCGGATCATCCGCCTCCTCGCCAAGTGGCAAGAACGCGTCGCCGCCGTCGGTCACCTTCAAGCGAAGGTCTCCCTCAATCGCATGCAGATCCTCGCCTCCCACGGGCAGCGCATAGGTCAACGACACCGTGTTGTAAATATCCACCGCCGGTGTGATATGACCGACCGGCTTGCCCTTGAGCACGCGCTTGAGCAAGTTCTCGATCGAGCAGCGGGCGCCCTTTTTAGTCTTGAACAGCCGGTACGCGTCACGCCAAGCCTTCACCGGCGCGTTCTCGCTGATGGTATCGCTCGTCAGGTGACGCTCCGCATCAATATTGGCGCGGTCGAGCAACGCGGCAATGGCATCCACGTCCTCCTGGGGAATCTGAGCCGCGGGCTTCATGCCCTTTACGACCACGACGCCGACCGCCGCCTGTGGAAACAGCTCCCAAAACGAATTCTCGGCAACAAAGCCCTTCATACGCTCTCCCTTCATTGTGCGCGCCCGAGTGAGGGCGCCTAAACAAAAAGCGCCCTCACAGCGGCCACCTTCAAAGTCCTACGGTGCCGCCACAAGAGCGCTTGCGCTGTCCCCATCCGGAGAAGGGGACGATATGTCAGGCGTATTGTAACCTGAGTCATCCGCGCGAGCAAAACCACCACAAAGGTGCCTGTCCCCTTTGTGGTGGTTCCTTTGTGGTGGTTTTTGGTCTGAGGCGACACTAGTGGCGGAGTCCCAGCAGGCCGCGGCCGCGATGACGGGCCTCGGCGGACACCTGGGCGTGCGGGCCGGCGGCCTTGACGGACTCGGGAAGGTGCGAGTACTTCTTCTCGAAGTTCTCCTCGAACATCACCGCCAGGTTGTGCGCTGCCTCGTCGTAGCGCGCGGTGCTCTGCCAGTACTGGCGCGGCACCAGGATGCCGTCGGGCACACCGTGGCACGTAGTGGGAATGTCGACATTAAAGATATCGTCGTGCACAAACTCGCTGTCCTCGATGGTACCGTCGAGGGCGCGAGCGACCAGGGCGCGCGTGTAGGCCAGCTCGATGCGATGGCCCACGCCATAACCGCCGCCAATCCAACCGGTGTTGACCAGGTAGACGCGCGTGCGGCCGTCGGCGATGCGCTCGCCGAGCATCTTAGCGTAGACCATGGGGTCGAGCGGCATAAACGGCTCGCCAAACAGCGAGGAGAACGTGGGCGTGGGCTCGGTGACGCCAACCTCGGTGCCGGGGACCTTGGCCGTAAAGCCCGTCACAAAGTGATACATGGCGGCGTCGGCCGTCAGGCGCGAGATAGGCGGCAGCACGCCAAAGGCATCGCAGGTCAGGAACAGCACGACGCTGGGAGTGGTGCCCATGCCCTTGGTCCACGCGTTGGGGATATGCTCGACGGGATAGGCCACGCGCGTGTTGTGTGTGATTGAAATATCATCGTAATTGGGCTTGCGGCCCTCGTCGAGCACCACGTTTTCGCAGATGGCGCCAAAGCGAACGGCATTGAAGATCTCGGGCTCGTGGAACGCGTCCAGGCCCTCGCATTTGGCGTAGCAGCCACCTTCGATGTTGAAGATGCCCATGTCGGACCAACCGTGCTCGTCGTCGCCGATCAGCAGCCGCGTGGGGTTGGCCGAAAGCGTGGTCTTGCCCGTGCCCGAAAGGCCAAAGAACACGGCGGTCTCGTGCGTGACGGGATCCATGCTGGCCGAGCAGTGCATGGGTAGCACGTCGTCCTCGACGGGCAGCAGGTAATTCATGACGCTGAAGATGGACTTTTTGATTTCGCCGGAGTAACCGGTGCCGGCAACCAAAATCACGCGCTCCTGGAAGTTGATGACCACGGCGGCGCTGGAGTTGAGGCCCTTAATGGCGGGATCGCACTGGTAGCCGGGAGCGGCGAGCACGCAGAAGTCCGGCTCGCCGGTGCGTGCGATTTCACGGGCAAGCGGGCGGGCGAGCATCTGCTTAATAAAGAGCGCTTGGCTGGCACGCTCGCAGGCGACAAGCAGGCGACGCGTATGGTTGCGATCGGCACCGGCCATACCGCGAGTGACGAACACATCGCGCTCGTTGAGGTAGTTGACGATACCGGCCTTGATGGCCTCGTAGCTCTCGGCAGAAAGCGGGCGGTTGACGGCACCCCAGGCAATCTTGTCGTGAACATCGGGGGTGTCAACGATAAAGCGGTCATTGGGGGAACGACCAGTGCGCTCCCCCGTCTCGATCACCAGCGCGCCGTTGGATGCCATGCGGCCTTCTTCGCGGCGGATGGCGTGCTCGACGAGCTCGGCTGCCGGCAGGTCAACCAACAGGCGGGGCTGGTTCTCGGCGGGGTCTTCGACCAGCGTAATACCAAAATTGGACAGAACTTCTGCAGGGGTAACACCAGGCATGGGGCCTCCTTTAAAAACGCGACACGTGGACGCGGCGCGCACTTTACTCACGTAAAGCCCGTTGTACCCGATATGCAAAAACGTTTTTGCGGCAACGACGAAGCGCCCGCCCAACGGTCAAAAATCGCACGCAAGCGGCCTGGTCATTGGGGACGTTCTTAAATGACTAGTCGTTGGGGACACCCTTGAACAGGCAACAGCCAAGGTGTGTCCCCAGATGCCGGCACATAAGGAACGTCCCTAAGTGCCGACTACTGAATGGCGCCGCCCCAATTATTGAACAACCTGTTCAAAAACACGAATGGACACCACCGCGACTATACTAGAGCGCAGTAGGAGAAAGGAACCGCCTTGAGTATCACGCCCCTCGATAGCATCCGCCGCGCCATCGCCCGCCGCAATGGCGTCGCCGACCCCGCCGTAGCGGGCAGCGGCACCGCAAAGGCCCAGGGCGGACGCATCGAGAATGGCCTGTTCCCCGCCTCCCACACGGCCGAAGAGCTCGCGCGCATCCAGGAGCTGAGCCAGCGCAACGCCGGCGGCCCCGACAGCAGCCAGGCCACGCGCCGTCGCCGCGAGCGCGATCGCGAGCCTGGTCCCATCCACCGCATGGTCAACGCGTGGTGGAACCGCCTGCTCGGCGCTGTCTACGGCGGCGGCTTCTCCACGCAGGAAGCCGAATACGAGGAGCACGCCACCCGCCGCGACTATCTCTGGAATACCCTGGGCACCGCCGTGTGGGGCATGGCGTTTCCGCTGCTCACCATTGTGTCCACGCAGCTTGTGGGCGCCGAGGAAGCCGGTAAGTTCTCCATCGCCTTTGTCACCGGCACGCTCATCATGATCGCGTGCAACTACGGCGTGCGCAACTTTCAGGTCTCGGACATCGACGAAAAAACCTCCTTCGCCTCCTACCAGCTCAACCGCTGGCTTTGCGGAGCGCTCGCCCTGGGCTGCGGCCTCATGTACAGCAGCGCCCGCGGCTATGACGCGCAGATGGCGACGATCGGCCTGGGCGTCTACCTGTATAAGGTGATCGACGGCGTGGCGGACGTGTACGAGGGCCGCCTGCAGCAGGCCGATAAACTCTACCTGGCCGGCATGAGCCAAACGCTACGCTCCGTCGGCGTCATCGCGGTCTTTAGCGTGGCGCTGTTCCTTACGCGCAGCATGCCCATCGCGGCCATGGCCATGGGTGTCACCGCCATCGCCTCGCTCGTGCTGGTCACCGCGCCGCTCGCCCTGCTCGAGACCGAAAAATCGCGCCGCGTGAGCCTGCGCGAGGTCGGCCACCTGTTTGTCCAGTGCGCTCCGCTCTTTGGTGCACTGTTCCTGTTCAACCTCATCGAGAGCATGCCCAAGTTTGTGATGGAAGGCACGCTGGCCTACAAATACCAGCTGTACTTTAATGCCCTGTTCTTTCCGGCGCAGGCTATTTTGCTGAGCATCGGATTTGTCTATAAACCGCAGCTTTTGCGTCTGTCGAGCATTTGGGCGAACCCGCGAAAACGCCGCCGTTTTGACTTGATTATTATTGCTGTTATGGCGCTGATCGTGGCCATCACCGGCGTGTGCGCCGCATTTATGGCAGGCCCCGGCATTCCCCTCATGAGCTTTATGTACGGCCTCAACTTTGAGCGCTACCGCACATTAGCGCTGCTGATGGTCGTCGCCGGCGGCGTAACCGCGGCCATCGATTTTATCTACGCCATTATCACGGTGCTGCGTCACGCCGGCGACGTCACCAAGATCTATCTGGTCTGCTTCGCCGTGAGCGTGGTGCTGCCGGTAATCCTTATCAACCTGCTGGGCCTGACGGGCGCCGTCGTGAGCTACCTGGCGATCATGTCGCTACTGCTGGTGCTGCTGATTATCGAGTACGCCCACATCCGCCAACGCATCGAACGCGACCGCAACCCCTACGGAGCGTAATTAGCTGCCCCCGGCCACCGGAATTCGCGGTGGAATCACCCCGCTGGGGTCTCGTTGCGGACAATATGCATCACGCAAAACTAAGTGAGTAGACTTTTACCGAATCAACGACCACACCGACGAAGCGCAAGTCTGTGACCTGCGGTTTTATTGAGGCAAATATGTTGGGTGCTCGGCATTTCCAAAAAAGTCTACTCACTTAGCCAGCGGGCAGCCAAATGATTATTTAATCCCCGTCCCAGAAAAATCATTTGATGGGAAGAAGGGCAAAAGTAGTCAAAAAGCCCGTCCCGAATGAGCTACCCTTTGCACCAATTACTCCCCTGGGTTGATGTTTGCATAGAATTCAGCCCCGTCGTCCAGACGCAGGATCCCGACGCGGCCGAACTCGGAGCCGGTGGCGGCGGCGCAGTCGATATCGATGCGATCGGGCACGCCGGCGGTATCCTCGCCACCCAGACGCACAATCTGCCCGCGGCCCGACTCCTCATCGAGTCCCGCAAGGCCACCTACCTCGCAATAACGCCCGAGCGACACCGTTGGCGTGTGGCCGCTCACCACGACCGGCCCCTCGCCCTCGGCAGAAAGCAGTCCCGTCGGCGCATCCCAATAGCCGTGACGAATCCACAGCAGGTCATCGGACGACTGCACCGCGAGCATCTGCTGCAGCAGTTCGCGATCGGCACCCACCGCTCCGACGCCATCGGCACAATCGACGCCATGCTCAAGCAAAAACGCGCGCGCCGCCTTCATCTCGATTCCAGCATGTACCAGCAGATACGGGCGTTCCTCGGTCTCGACCACCGCGTAGAGCGGCAGCGCGGCCATCCATCGCACGAGCTCCTCGTATGCCTCAAATTCCATGTCGTTGAGCTGCTCGCGCGTCGTCCAGCCACCGTTGATATCCCAGGTCTCGGCATCGAGCGGATCCTGGCCAATGATGGCATCGAGCATGATCTGCTCGTGATTGCCCTTGAGCACGCGGGCGTTGGGCAGCGAGCGCACGAGCTTAATAACACCGACCGGATCGGGCCCGCGATCGATCATGTCGCCCAGCACGTACAGTGTGTCGTCGGACGTCAACGAGATCTTAGACAGGGCCTCGTCAAGCGCACGCACGTGCCCGTGAGCGTCAGATGTCACATAGATCGCCATGGTACGCCTCTCCTTGCATTGCGGCCGAAGCCCGGTGCCGCAACTAAAACTTCAAGTTGAACTTAAACGTTACCCATTGTACTCCGTTGCAATAAAGCTGGAAAGGGTTTCCGAGCAGAGGCAAAGACGGCAGCCGTCTATGACGATATCGCGCACGCCCGCAATCCAACCCCATAAACCCACCATCTTTGGGTACAAATAACCGCAGACAACTGACCGTGCCACGCCAACCACCCAGGAGCGGACACCATCTATGAACCAGATCCTTCTCTTTATCGGCCTCGTCATCATTTTGTGCCTGACCATCAAACCCGTCGGCAAAAAACTCCCCTTCCCCACCCTGCTCATCTTTATCGCGCTCGGCATGCTGTTGGGCGTCAACGGCCCGACGCATATCGACTTTAGCGACTACGCACTCACCGAAACCGTCTGCAGCACGGCGCTGCTGTTCATCATGTTCTACGGCGGCTTTAACACCAATATCGACCGCGCCAAGCCCGTCGCTGCGCCGGCGGTGCTGCTGAGCACGCTCGGCGTCGTCATCACTGCCGGCATCACCGGCGTGTTCGCCCACTTCGCGCTGGGGATCGACTGGATCGGCAGCCTGCTGCTGGGATCGGTCGTGGCATCCACCGACGCGGCGAGCGTCTTTAGCGTACTGCGTGAGCACAGCCTGTCGCTGAGAGGTGGCACCGACTCGCTGCTCGAGGTCGAATCGGGCTCCAACGACCCCGTCGCCTACATGCTCACCGCTGTGCTCGCTACACTCGCGGCCGGCGGCGACATCAACATTCCCGCACTGCTGGCCAAGCAGATTATCCTGGGCGTGGGCCTGGGCCTTGCCATCGGCTGGGCGGCGGGCCGCCTGATTGAACGCGCGCACGCAACGGCCAAGGACGCGCAGACCATCTTCTTGTTCGCCGTGGCCATCGTCGCCTACGCGCTGCCGAGCCACCTGGGCGGCAACGGCTTTTTGGCCGTGTACCTGGCAGGCATTGTACTGGGCGCCAGCGACATCACCGGCAAGGTCGAGATGGCGCACTTCTTTGACACCCTCACCGAGATGGCCGAGATGACAATCTTCTTCTTGCTCGGCCTGCTCGTGACGCCCGCCCGCCTGCCGCAAATGCTGCTGCCGGGCCTGGCGCTCATGGCGTTTATGCTCTTCGTGAGCCGTCCCATCGCCGTCGACGTGCTCCTGGCGCCCTTTAAGACGAACCCCCGCCAGGTCGCGCTCGTAAGCTGGGCGGGCCTGCGCGGAGCAGCCTCGGTCGTCTTTAGTCTCCTTGCCGTGGTGGCCGGCGTTCCCGGCGGACACGACCTGTTTGACCTGGTATTTGTGATTGCCGTGTCGAGCATTGTGGTGCAGGGCTCGCTGCTGCCAGTAGTGGCGAAGAAGCTCGATATGATCGATACGACCGGCGACGTGCGCCGCACCTTTAACGACTACCGCGACGAGGACGGCATGTCGTTTGTAAAGCTCAAGGTGGGCGCTGGACATCCGTTTGCCGGACGCTCGCTCGCCGACATTGGCAGCGCAACGGACATGCTGGTGGTCTTGGTGCTGCGTGACGGGGCGCACCCGGTACTGCCCAACGGCGATACCGTGATCCAGGAAGGCGATCTGCTGGTGATGGCCGCCCCAACGTTCGAAGAGCGTGCCGAGGTTACGCTGCGCGAGGTCACCGTGACGCCCTACGGTCGCCTGGCCGGCCAGCGCCTGCGCGATGTGCCGCAAGGCAAGCATCCGTTTATTGTGGTGATGCTCAAGCGCGAAGGCCAAACGATCATCCCCGACGGCAACACCCTCATATACGCCGGCGACGAAGCCGTCATCGCCACGCTGGCGTCGTAGTGACCAGGAGGTGGCTAATTTGCGACGAAGAGATCAAGCGCCTAGAGAACCTTATGTCTTCGCTCGCTGATTTGGATTTGCCTGAGGAGTAAAGCGCCCCTCCCCCATGTAACCATCCTGTAAATCATAGCGGCGTAGTCGAGTTTTACCGTGATGCGGTCGCGCCTACCGCTCCACTGTGCTAAAGTATCCCGAACGTTCAAACGACTACGAGGGGAACCAGAAGATGGCACGTGTGCACAACTTCTCAGCTGGCCCGGCCGCACTGCCTACAAGCGTGCTCGCCGAGATCGCCGACGAGATGATGGACTACCGCGGTTGCGGCATGTCCGTGCTCGAGATGAGCCATCGATCTAGCATGTACCAGCAGATCATCGACGACGCCGAGGCAACCCTGCGTCACCTGCTGCACATCCCCGACAACTACCGCGTCCTGTTTTTGCAGGGCGGCGCCACGCTGCAGTTTGCGGGCATCCCCATGAACCTCATGCGCCGCGGCCGCGCCGGCTACATCGTGACCGGCAACTTTGCCAACAAGGCATACAAAGAAGCCGCCAAGTACGGCGAGGCCGTGCTGCTCGCGAGCTCCGAGGACACCAACTTCGACCGCATTCCCAACATGGCCGACATCAACGCGCGCATTGCCGACGAGGCCGCGGGCGACGGGCTCGACTACGTCTACATCTGCCAGAACAACACCATCTTTGGCACCATGTACCACGAGCTGCCCGCTTGCGGCGATGTGCCGCTGGTCGCCGATGTCTCGAGCTGTTTTCTGTCGCAGCCGCTCAACGTTGAGCGCTACGGGCTCATTTACGCCGGCGCGCAGAAAAACGCCGGTGCCGCGGGCGTGACCGTGGTCATCGTGCGCGACGATCTCATCGCAGATGGCCCCGCCTTTGCGCAGACGCCGCAGTACCTGGACCTTAAGACCCAGGCCGCCAAGGGCTCCATGCTCAACACGCCCAACACCTTTGGCATCTACGTGTGCGGCAAGGTGTTCCGTTGGGTTGAACAGACCGGTGGACTTGCCGCCATGGCCGAGCGCAACTGGGCCAAGGCCAATCTGCTCTACGACCTGCTCGAGCACAGTAAACTATTCCACGGCACCGCGCAGACAGACAGTCGCTCCATCGCCAACGTCACGTTCCGTACCGGCGACGCCGAGCTCGACGCGGCCTTTGTCGCAGGCGCGGCCGAGCACCAGATTCAAAACGTCAAGGGCCATCGTCTGGTAGGCGGCATGCGCGCTAGCGTCTACAACGCCGTAACCATGGAAGATGTGCAGGCACTGGCCTCGTACATGAAGGACTTCGAAGCGCAGCATAGTTTGAGCCCGCGATCTAACTAGCCCGCAGCACGCGGG
This sequence comes from Collinsella aerofaciens, assembly GCF_015552075.1. Classification (GTDB taxonomy): domain Bacteria; phylum Actinomycetota; class Coriobacteriia; order Coriobacteriales; family Coriobacteriaceae; genus Collinsella; species Collinsella aerofaciens_Y. The sequence continues at coordinate 14,048 of NZ_JADNDZ010000009.1, read as the reverse complement.
CCGGCCAGCCATCTCAAACCACCCTGTTTAGATCAAAACCTGCTAAGGAGTTTTTCCATGCGTAAGATTAAGACCATCGACGATATCACCAAGGACGGCAAAGTCGAGTTTGGCGAGGGCTACGAATTTGTGAGCACCGCCGAAGAGGCCGACGCGATCCTGATGCGCTCGACCGACCTGCACGGCTACGAGCTGCCCGAGGGCATCCGCGCCATCGCCCGCTGCGGTGCCGGCGTCAACAACATCCCCGTCGAGGAGTACGCCAAGAAGGGCGTCGTCGTCTTTAACTCCCCCGGCGCCAACAGCAACGCCGTCAAGGAGCTCGTCCTAGGCATGCTGGTGCTTTCGAGCCGCGGCGTAGTGCAGTCGATGAACTGGGTGCGCGACAACGCCGACGACCCCGAGATTCAGGTCGATGCCGAGAAGGCCAAGAAGGCCTTTGTGGGCCGCGAGCTCAAGGGCAAGCGCATCGGCGTCATCGGCCTGGGCAACGTGGGCTCCAAGGTAGCCAACGCCTGCGTCGATCTGGGCATGGACGTTTACGGCTACGACCCGTTCATTTCCGTTGAGCACGCGTGGGTGCTGAGCCGCGAGGTGCAGCGCGTGGGCACGCTCGAGGATCTCTGCCGCGGCTGCGACTACCTCACCGTGCACGTGCCCAGCAAGGCAGACACCATCGGCATGATCAGCACCGAGCAGATTAACCTGCTGGCACCCGGCGCCGTGCTCATCAACTACGCGCGCGAAACCATCATTGACGAGGACGCCGTCGACGCTGCCCTGCGCGAGGGCAAGCTGAGCTGGTTTAGCTGCGACTTTGCCACGCCCAAGACCGTCAAGATGCCCAACACGTTTATCACCACGCACTCGGGGGCCGGCACTGGCGAGGCCGAGGCCAACTGCGCCGATATGGCCATCAGCGAGCTCAAGGATTACTTGGAGAACGGCAACATCGCGCACAGCGTCAACTACCCCGCCTGCAGCATGGGCAAGGCGCGCGCCGCGAGCCGCATCGCCTGCCTGCACGCCAACGTGCCCAACATGATCGGCCAGATCACGGCCATCCTGGCCAAGGACAACGCCAACGTGCAGCGTATGACCAACGAGTCCGCCGGCGAGAACGCCTACACCATGTTCGACACCGACGAGCACCTGGACAGCAGCACCATCGAGGCGCTCAAGCAGATTCCGTCGATGTATCGCGTGCGCGTGATCAAATAGCGCCGGCTGATCTGACGGGCAGTTCCCCATGTGGCCTGCCCGTCGCTGACATTGAATGCCCGCGGGGGCGCCTTTCGCACGAGAGGCGTCCCCGTTTTTGTGAGCCCTCCATTAAATGCACCGAGCCGCTTCTTGGCATACAATCTGTATGTTGACCTAACTATCTGTGAGGTGCCTATGGTTGATACAGATTTTGCTTGGCGGCTTACGCAAGGGCTCGTGCGGATCGACAGTTCCGACCCAGGTGCGTATGAGGGCGAGATTGAACGCTATATCAAAGCGTTGATTGAGGAACGATTGGCGCAGCTGAGCCATCCGGTACTCGATGCCGTGCAGATTGCAGAGCACGAAGTACTCCCCGGACGCCGCAATCTAATGGTCACCGTGCCGGGCCAAAGCGACGAGCCACGGCTCGTCTACATCTGCCATTTGGATACCGTCACCTTGGGCGATGGCTGGGACGCGGACATTCCGCCGCTCGGAGCGATCGTGCGCAACGATAAGCTCTACGGCCGTGGTGCCTGCGATATGAAGGGTGGCCTGGCCTGCGCCATTGCCGCGCTGGTCCATACGCTCGAGCGCGTGGTGGCGGATGGCGCGCTGCCGCGTCGCGGCTTTTCGCTCATCTGCTCGGTCGACGAGGAAGATTTTATGCGCGGCTCAGAGGCCGCGATCGATGCTGGCTGGGTCGGCTCGCGCGAATGGGTGCTGGACACCGAGCCCACCGACGGACAGATCCAGGTGGCGCACAAGGGGCGTACGTGGTTCGAGATTGAAATGGCTGGCGTGACGGCGCATGCGAGCCAGCCCTGGAAGGGCGCGGATGCCGTCGCCGCCATGGCCGAGGCCGTGTGCTCGCTTCGCCGCGCATTTGCGGCGCTGCCCGTGCATAATGAGCTGGGGCCTTCGACCATCACGTTTGGCCAAATCGAGGGCGGATATCGCCCCTACGTCGTACCCGACCGCGCCAAAGTCTGGGTCGACATGCGCCTGACCCCGCCGACCGATACGGCCGCCGCGACGCGCATGGTAGAGCAGGCCATCGCCGTCGCCGAAGCCGCCGTTCCCGGTTGCCATGGCAGCTACACCGTGACGGGCGACCGCCCCGCCATCGAGCGCGACCCGAACTCTCCCCTTCTAGCTGCACTCAAGCGCGCAGCAGACGATACGACGGACGCGGACACGACCGTCGGCTTCTTTACCGGCTACACCGATACCGCCGTCATTGCCAGCAAGACGGGTAACCGCAATTGCATGAGCTACGGCCCCGGCTCGTTGGCGCTCGCGCACAAGCCCAACGAATATGTGCCCCACGCCGATATCGTTCGTTGTCAGAACGTGCTCATCGTGCTCGCCGACAACGTGCTCTGGGACGCGAGCGGCCAAGTTGGGGCATAATAAGCCGCGAACAAACCGACTCGTGCGTTAGGACCGCCCATGAAAGCACTTCCGTTTCCCTGCATCCGCCCGGCTCAGGACCGCGTGCTCGAGGCGCTGCCTGCAATGGACAGCATCATGAGCGGCAACGATGCTCTGCGCGGAGCCATTGCCGATGGTCTGATGCTCAAGGACCCGGGTGCGGCGTATTACGTGTACGAATGCTCGGGCGAGCCGGGACGTGTGACGGGTGTCGTGGCGATCTGCCCGGTTGGTGCGCTGGCGGGCGGCGACGCGGTTGCCGCCGATACGACCGCCGCTGCGCGCGCAATCGCCGACCTCAAGGTACAGCCCCGTCCCGTAACGCTTGTCTACGAAGCCTCTCCCGTCATGGATATCATCCTCGGCGCCGCAAAAGAGGGCGCTTCACTCTATGCCGTCACCGACCCCGCCGGCATTACGCACCGCGTGTGGGAGGTCAAGCGCGAGGACGCCGTCGGGGCCATCCGCGCCATGCTCGACCAGGCGCCGGAGCCGGCACTGGCCGACGACCCTGCCTACGCTGTCGCACTAGTCGAGGCATCACAGCTCCTGGCCGACGATGCACGTGCCGCCGGCACCTACACGGGCAAAGAGCCGTTCAACTTTGCCGTAGCTGCGCTCTTCCCCGCCGCGCAGGTCAGCGGCGGCGCGGCGCAGGTTCCGACGGGTCTGCTCACGCACCAGGTCGCGCGGTTCTAGCAAGACCAGACCGTCCAGCACAAAAATCGGCAGCCCAACAAACAGGGGGCGGAGATGCAGCAGGTACATGCATCTCCGCCCCTTTTGCGTCGAGAAGTTATGCCGACGACCCGTGCCGCCGCGCTCGCGTTATCCGCGCTGCGGACCCGCAGTAGCCACGAGCGGTTCAAGCCCCAGCTCGCGCGCGTAGTCTTCCTGCGTAAAGACTTCGACCAGTTCAAACGTATCGGCCGCATCGTCAAACGCAAACTGCAGCACTGAGCAGTTGCCCGGCACGCGTTCGCGCTCGTCGGCCGCCGCGCCCCGCACGTGGTCCAAAAACTCCTTGATAGCCGAGCCGTGGCTCACCGCGAGCACGCACTCGTGGTCCGGACGTCGCATAAGATCGGTTATCGTCGCCGCCATGCGCTCGCGCACCTGCATCTGGCCCTCGCCGCCAAACTGACGATAGAAATCTCGCCACGGCCGCTCGGGCATAAGCATCACGCGCTCGGCCTCAAAGTCGCCAAAGAACCACTCACGCAGACCGTCCAGGCGCTCGTACGCCAAGCCCGGCCACAGGTTGGCGATAGTCTGCTCGGTGCGATGAAGTGTGGAGGTGTAGGCATGATCGGGTTCAATGCCGCGCGCACGTAAGAACATGCCGGCACGTGCCGCCTGGTCGCATCCCAGCTGCGTGAGCGGCGAGTTACTCCAACCCTGAATAATGCGCTTAAGGTTGAATATTGTCTGCCCATGACGAACCAGATACAGGTCTTTATTCATAGGGGTCCTTTCGTTCGTTACCAATCAAGGAGCGAAAACGCACCGTCGCAATAGCCAAAATGAAGCACGGCACCGTTGTCGGGTAGCTCTCCCCCGCCAGTCACATACTCAAGAAACTCCTGGCAGGAAGAGCCGTGGGAGACTGCCAGCACACAGTCGTGCTGCGGCCTGGCCATGATGTGGGACAGCGCCGCGACCATGCGCGACTGGAGCTCGCCTTCAGACTCGCCACCAAAGGCCACCGGATAATCACCCCAGGGCTGCGGCGGCATCTCGCGATTTGATGTACCCTCCAGCGAGCCCAAATGCCACTCGCGCAGGTCATCGACCAGCTCTATCGAGCGGCCCTCACCAGCAATTAGCTCAGCCGTATGCCGCGCCCGGCCCAACGGCGAGGAATACACACGGTCAAAGGTCACGCCACGCGCCTCAAACGCCGCGCGCGTCGCCAGCGCCTGCTCGCGCCCGCGCGCCGTAAGCGGCGAATCGTGCCCACCCTGCAAAATGTTCTGCACATTGAGCTCAGTCTGTCCATGCCGCACCAAATACAAATCTGCCACACGTCCTCCCCTCGCACCACCGCAAAGGGGACAGGTAACTTTGTGGTGGTTTACCGCCGGATCACACCGCGGTGACGCTCAGCTACACCAGTACGTCGGCAAGCGGGCGCTTGGGTACGTGGTGCACCTGCGCCTCGTCGCGCCAGTAATTAATTGAGCCGTCGGGGTTGGAATCGATCGCATCGATCACCTGCGTCTCGGCCGGAACGCCAAACGCCATGATCAGCTTGAGCTCATACTTGTCGCTATCGAGCCCCATGGCATCGATCGCGTGGGGCGTAAAGGCCTTGAACATGCAGGCAGCCACCTCGGGCGTGGCGCTGCGGGCGGCGAGCATCATCGTCTGCGCGGCAATGCCCGTGTCGACCTCGGTAATAGGAGCGGCGGGCTTGCCCGGAACGGCGCGCTCGGCAAGAATCGCGATGTAGCCGGTCGGGCGCTCGCCCTCGGCAGGACCCGACCAGTCCTTAAGCGCGCCGGCCCATGCAAGCTCGTCAAACACGCGAGCGCAGTCCTCGGAACCGCTTACCACATGAAAACGCAGACGCTGAGCATTGGCGCCGCAGGGAGCCAGGTGCGCCAGTTCCGCCAGCTCGAGCAAAAACTCGCGCGGCACGCGCATGGACTCGTCAAAGCGACGGCACGTACGGGCGCGGCGGACCAGCGCGTCAAACGTGTCCAGGCCGAGCTTTTCGCAACCTTGCTTTGCCATCGACTCCGCGCTAGACGGCGCCGCGGGAACTGTTTCGTTCATAGGGACCCCCAATTTCGGGCAATTGTTCTTAGGAAAATCTAACCTAAAACGTAGGCAATAACGAACAGGGCCGCAATGTTCTACACCTGTTGAATAGAAAATCGCGACGTGGGGAACAACGGAAACAATTCGGGGCCTTTGGGTTACGTTTCACCCTCCCCGACCCATACGTCAGCGCCTTTAGGCGATACTGGTCGTAACGATCAAGGCTTACGCCGCACGGAAAGGAGACATTATGGGCATCTTTAAGAATGATGACCAAAAATCGAGCCAGTTTGGATTTGACGAGAAAAGCATGGCAGGCAAGGCCGTCAAGGCCGTGCGCTGGATTTACGCCATCACGGGCGTCTTGGCGCTCGTCGCCGGCATCGCACTGCTGTTTGCGCCCGCCAAGTCCCTCGTCTTCTTAACGACCGTCTTGGGCTTCTACTTTGTGATCACGGCCGCGATCAGGCTGTTTACCGCTGTTTTCGAGCCACTGCTGCCCACCGGCTGGCGCGTGACGAGCATCATCTCCAACCTACTCATTATCTTGGGCGGCGTCATAATCCTGCGCAACCAGGCCTTCTCGACCGCGACGCTCACCACGATGGTGGTTATCGTGGCCGGCTTTGGCTGGATCGTCGAAGGTGTCATGTCCATTCTGGAGTCCGAGCTTTCGTCCAACCGTGCCCTCGCCATCCTGAGCGGCGCGCTCTCCATCATCGCCGGCATGTTCGTGTTTATCTATCCGCTGTGGTCGGCCAAGATGCTCGTCATCTTTAGCGGCGCCGCACTGCTGGTGTTTGGCGTAACGCTGATTGTTCGCGCTATTCAATTTGGCAAACTGGTGCACTAGATGCCGCGAACGCTCTTTATTGATGCAGACGCCTGCCCGGTCACGCGCGAGTCGATTGACTGCGCGCGGCGGGCGGGCGTCGCCGTCGTTATCGCCGGCAACAGCACACAGAACCTGGAACGCCACATTCGCCGCGACGATCCGCGCGACGTCGAGCATGCGCGACGCGGATTTTGGGTCACGACGCTCGATGTGAGCGTGGGCGCCGACAGCGCCGACTTTGCCATTGTCGAACGCCTGCAGGCGGGCGACGTAGTCGTGACGCAGGACATTGGCTTGGCGAGCATGGTGCTCGGGCGCGATGCCGCCGCCATCGGCGTGCGCGGGCGCGTCTACGATAAGGCGACCATCGACATGCAACTGTTTATTCGCCACGAGGAAAAGAAGGTGCGCCGCGCCGGCGGTCGCACTCGCGGTCCGGCGGCATTTACCAGCGAAGACCGGGCCCGCTTTAAGCGCAACCTCACCGAGCTGCTGCGCTAACCAAGGTAGATTTTCGGGACATGCCCGGAAATCTACCTTTTTGTTTTGAGCGGTGTGAGCGCTCGGAATCCATGGCTCAACAAAAAATGGGCTTCAAAATGCCATGCGTCGCCGCATTGCGCAGGCGCCGAGCATGGCTATTTGAAGCCCATTTTTTAGGCCTACTTAGAGGCCGAAGGCGGATAGGATAAGGCCCCAGCCGGCGCCGATGACGTACATCATGACCAGGAACACGGCGTTTTCACGAGCGCTGCGGTTGGTGCGGAACAGGACAAGATAGCCCACGCCAGCGGAAATGAGCGTGCCGGCGAGCATCGGCGCCAGCTGTAGCGCGCCCTCCAGGTACAGCTGCGTAATGACCACGCTGGCCAAGCAGTTGGGGATCAGGCCGACGAGTGCCGAGCCCAAGACGGCGAGCGTCTCGTTGCCACGCAGGAACTGCTCGATCGCGGACTCTCCGAAGGTCTCGAGCACGGCAACTAGAATCAGCGTCACCAGGAAAATAAAAACCGAAACCTGCACGGTGTGCGAGATCGCGCTGCGGATAATCGACAGGACGGGCGCACCTTCGTGGGAGTGACCGTGGTCGTGCCCATGGCCGTGGTGGTGCTCATGCTCGCCTGCGTGACCGTGGTCATGGCTGTGTCCGTGGTCGCGCTCGTGTTCATCTTCATCATCATCGCAACCGCAATGGTCGCGCTCGCACAACTCGTGGATGTGGTCGGCGCTCACGCCCGCCTCGGCCACTTCATCAATGATGTCGCCCCCGGTATGGTCGTCGTGCGCGCAGTTCACATGAGCCGGATTGGCAGCGGTCCCCAGCACGGTACGGCGAATCGCCGCATGCGCGCGGGAATTACGACGAAGGCCGCGGATAGCCGCGTCCACGATAAAGCCCGTGACCAGCGCGATCAGTGCCTTCGAAGCCAAAAGCATCGCCATGGTCTGCACGGGCACCTGCTCGGCGAGCAACAGCGGCAGCATCTCATCGGAGGTCGAGAGGAACACGGCGACCAGCGTGCCCAGCGTCACGACACGGCCGGCGTACAGCGTTGCTGCCATGGCCGAAAATCCGCACTGCGGCACAATGCCCAGCAGCGAGCCAGCCACGGGACCCGCAGCGCCGGCGCGCTTGATAGCGCCGTTGACGCGGTCGCCCGCAACGTGCTCAAGTGTCTCGAGAGCAAGATACGTCACCAACAAAAACGGCGCCAGCGAGAGCGTGTCCTTGCCGGCGTCGAGCAGAATATCAATCAGCAAATCCATGACGGATGGAACCTTTCATGTCTTTCGGCAGCATTGTAAAAGTCCTAGCGGTCAACTAGGGTATTGTAGTTGTCCTAGGCGCGATGCCAATAGTTGTCCATGGTAAACTATCATCTCGCCATAACTCAATGCCACCGAGCCGCGCGACACGGCCCGTCCAAGGAGCAGTTATATGAACGTTTCACAAGCACTCGAATACGAGCGCCAGCCGTTTATTCCCATGTTTATCTATGGCGATCACGGCGCCATGGAGTCCGAGCGCCAGAAGGGCGAGGAGGCCCTTAAGGTGCTCGAAACCGAGTACTTTACCGCCGAGGGCGACCCCAGCTTCGACTTTGCCACCGTGCGCGACCTGGCTGACCGCAACCGCGACCTGTGCGACCAGATTGGCGAGGCGCGCCTGCGCAACGTGACGCCCGCGACGCTTTCGCGCGGCCTGTCCGATGCCGACACCTGCGCCGCCATCGGCAAGATGCAAAAGCGCACCGCCGCGTCGGTCATGCGCGAGATCCGCGGCGACCGCGACGCGCTCGGCGTGGCCTACGCCCGCAAGCCCATCCAGGGCACCGTGCTCGGTATCGACATCGAGACCACCGGCCGTGCACCCGAGCGCGGTTATATCATCAATGTGGGTTGGGAAATCATGGAGCTCACCAGCGACGCCGTCCCGCACGACGCCGAGGCGCACTACTGCGGTTTGCCCGACATCTACCGCGGCGAGGATGTGCCGTTGTCGAATATCCACCACATCACCTGGGACGACATCGACGGCAAAAAGCCATTCCGCGAGAACAAGGAACTGCAGAAGCAGCTGCTCAAGCTTATGAAGAAGTACCCGTACATGGCGCACAACGCCGCCTTTGAGGACAGTTGGTTCAAGATCCACCTGGACGGTTACGCCGAGGCACGCCGCGCCGGCAAGATCATCGTCATCGACTCGCGCCAGATCTGCCGCAGCCTGGATGCCGACGTCCGCTCGCTCCCCCGCGAATCCGCGCCCGCCGCACTCGAGAACTGGGCGCGCCGCCGTGGAACCCTCGCCGCCGACGCCAACGAGCAGCACCTGGGCCTCGACGACACCGACCTCATGCTCCGCACGGTTCAGGCCGAGTTCAACCTCAAGAACCTATTCGCGAAATAACCGATCCATCTGCGGGAGCGCCTGCCAGGCACAGCGCAATCCGTCTGGGCACACCGACACGCAGTAAACTAGGGCGCAGCCTTATGGCTGCACCCTAGTTTTCATCAAAACGAGCAAATACGCGTGCTTCACATAGTCGGCAGGTTGGCCCACCTACATTTTTCGAGTTGTTCGGCCAGCTGAACCACTAGTCAAGGCCCCTTGAACCGCAATCGAAGCTAAAATCGCCTTAATTTCGCAACCAAGCCCCATAAATCTACCTGAATCAATTCGAATAGGACGTTGCGATCGCACCATTTGTATAGGATAAGGCCGAATAACTCAAATTATGTTGGTGAGGCATCTGAGCGGTCGGCAAAAACGCTTAGAAGCTACGAATCCGCAACTAAAGTTCATCAAAAAGGGGCAGCCGGCAGAAACCTCCCCAGCCAAAGCTGCTCCCTCAATACGACAGCTCAAAAACCCACCGTTCGCAGAAGATAAGCCGCGCCCCAATACCGTTGCCCGAAGTTTCGGGCGTATGCGGCGTCCGCTATGCCATCATGCGCGTATGGGAATCATTCTGTCACATACCACGGCACGCGCTGTATACCAAACAGCCAACTCGCTCGCAAGCTACGCGACCGGTCCCATACCTATGGAAAAGATCAGGGTGTCTGCGCCGACCACGTCCGACCTGGAAGCGGCACGAGCATGGCTCAACAGAAAGAATGTCGATTCTGAACGTATCCATGTGCTGACGTTTTCCAATAATGCCAAAAGGCACCGCAAGGGCTGCATCTGCCACTGCACGCGCTATACGTTTGATGCAGAAAGCTACCTAGAACTCGAGCCGAACGTCTACATCGTCGATATCAAGCTGTGCGCGTTAGAAGCAACAGCCGACCTCAACCTTTCGGAGCTCGTTGAGTATTACTTTGAAATCTGCGGCTCCTACGCGCTTGGAACGTCCGACGAAACTCAATATCGCGAGCGCCCAGCCCTAACCAGCGTTGAAGAGCTCAGAGCCTTCTTTTCAGAGACACCGGGGTATCGTGGATCTAATAAAGCACTTAAGGCACTTTCTTATGTACACGAAGGCTGTCGCTCCCCACTCGAAACGGCGTTTGTCATGATGCTGACAATGCCCAAGTCAATGGGTGGCTTAGCCATACGCGCTATCAAAACGGATTATCCGATCCCAGTCCCCAAAAGATACGCCGCCCTAACGCGACGGACGGTTTTCTACCTCGACGCGCTGCTCGAAAATTCGATGACCGATATCGAATACAACGGCTTTTACCACGACGAACCCGAGCAGCAATCAATTGACGAGGAGCGCCGAAACACGCTGCGAAACATGGGATATGCCGTTATCACGGTTAATCGTCATTCGTTTTTCAAGCAGTCCGCTTTTAAACGGGTCATGGAAGCGATTCGCATTCGCGAGAAGATATGGCCCGGTCGACTCCCGGATAACTTCGCCATCCTGCAAGAAACTCTTCGTCAATTTGTCTTGCGGCGCTACTTCGAATACGGTCGCCGCGTCCTGGAGACACTCAAAGAAGAAGAGGCCGCCAAGCGCGAAATTGCAAGCCAATATCCGCAAGCTGATGACCCGAGCATCAACGATGTGCCCGAACCCGACGACATGCAACACGTCGGGGCCCTTGCTGAGGAAATCAATGGGGCTTGGGAATGCGACATGTTCGCAAAAATCGATGAAAACCGCACGGAAGACGACACGATTATTGATCTAATTGAGAATTCGCTCTTCTAAAGGCGATCTCTGCGGATGTCCACCTACATTTTTCGACTTATTCGGCCACCGATGTGCCAGATTGGCTGCAGCAATGCTCAATATAACTTTAGATAAAACTGATTCTGCAGAAACTCCCGTAGAGGAAGAACTGATTCTCGCGGTATTTGACACGATAAAGTACAAATATGAACAGTTCTAATGCTTCTCAAGGTGGCTTTCTTAGCATGCTAGCCGAACATCTCGAAATATGTTGGCGAGCATTGCGTCGATGTCTCCCAACCCACAGAAAATCGCAGAAGCGGCAAGCAGTCATCGAAATTAACGCAAATTGTATTGACATATGAACATACACTCATATAATCGAAAGCAAGTTATATGAGCGCATGTTCATATGAAAGGATATTGCAATGAGCAGCCACGCTGATGAAACAAAGACTGGCATCGAGGCCACCGAGCCGATCGTCCCCACCACCTGCTCGCCCGAGGACCTTCCCGACGAGGAGCTTCTCTACGACCTTGCCGACCTGTTCAAGGTCTTCAGCGACACCACGCGCATCAAGATTCTCTATGCCCTCATGGGCCGCGAGCTCTGCGTGGCCGACATCGCCGAGGCGACCGCAACCTCGCAGTCTGCGGTGTCGCACCAGCTGCGCACGCTCAAGCAGTCGCACCTGGTCAAGTTCCGCCGCGACGGCCGCAACATTCTCTACTCGCTCGCCGACGATCACGTCTACACCATGCTCAACCAGGGCATGAGCCATATCTGCGAATAGCGACCAACCACGGTACCAACGCGGCCTGCACCCAAGCCGCAAAAACAGAGAAAGGAACCCACCATGAAAAAGCAGTTCAAGCTCGACGAGATCGACTGCGCCAACTGCGCGCGCAAGCTTCAGGACGAGCTGGCTAAGCTCGAGGGCGTCAAGTCCGTTTCGGTCAACTTTATGACTCAGAAGTTGACGCTCGAGGCCGACGACGCCGAGTTCGACGAGGTCCTCGACCGCGTCGTGGAGTTTACCGCCGACGCCGAGCCGGACTGCGAGATCATTCTCTAGTCTGCGTATACGCTGACCCGCAAGGCCGCGCTTGCCGCGGCCTTTGCTCGCGAAATTATATGAGCGAGTGTTCATACATTCAAATGGGAGGTTTGAATCATGGCAGCCGCCGATCCCACAAAGAAAAAGAAGAAGCGCAAGAAGAAAGAGTCACTTGAGCACAAGCGAAATCGAATCCTGCTAGCACTGGGTATTTTTGCCGTTGTTTATGCCCTCGACGAGCTCGGCGCCCTCACTATCGCATTTGGGGAGCCCGGCAACGTCTACGCCAGCTTCGCACTGTTCCTCGTGCCGTTTTTGATTGCCGGCTACGACGTGCTCCAGAAGGCATTCAACAACATCCGCCGCGGCAAGGCCTTCGACGAGAGTTTCCTTATGGCAGTCGCAACCATCGGCGCGTTTGCCATGGTGCTCTTCCCCGATACCGACCCGCACATGGCCGAAGGCGCCGCCGTCATGCTGTTCTACCAGGTCGGCGAGCTGTTCCAGGCATACGCCGTGGGCAAGAGCCGCAAGTCGATCAGCGCCATGATGGACATCGCGCCCGACTACGCCAACGTCGAGCAACCCGACGGCACGCTCGAGCAGGTCTTCCCCGATGACATCGCCGTCGGCACCGTGATTGTGGTCAAGCCCGGCGAGCGCGTGCCTATCGACGGCGTCATCGTCGAGGGCGAGACACAGCTCGATACCGCCGCCCTTACCGGAGAGTCGGTCCCCCGCCCGGCCAAAACTGGAGACGATATCATCAGCGGCTGCATCAACATGACGGGTCTCCTCCACGTGCGCACCACCAAGCCCTTTGGCGAGTCCACCGTCGCGCGCGTCCTGGAGCTCGTAGAAAACGCTAGTGAGAAGAAGGCACGCACCGAGAACTTCATCACGCGCTTCGCCCGCGTCTACACGCCCGCTGTCACCGGCGCGGCCGCGGTACTCGCGCTCGGCGGTGGCTTGGTCACCGGCGCCTGGTCCGACTGGATTCTGCGCGGCCTGACCTTCCTCGTCGTCAGTTGCCCATGCGCGCTCGTGATCAGCGTGCCGCTCAGCTTTTTTGGCGGCATCGGTGGCGCATCCAAGCTGGGCGTCCTCATCAAGGGCTCTAACTACCTCGAGACGCTCGCGGATGTGGACACCGTCGTCTTTGACAAGACCGGCACGCTCACCAACGGCACGTTTTCGGTCGTGGCGGTACACCCCGAGGCAGACTATACCGAGCAGTCGCTGCTCGAAGTCGCGGCCCTTGCCGAGTCATTCTCCGACCATCCCATCGCGCAGTCGGTACGCACCGCCTTCCAGGGCGAGCTCGATCCCAAACGCGTAAGCGACTCCACCAATGACGCGGGCCATGGCGTGACGGCGATTATCGACGGCAAGCGCGTCATCGTCGGCAATGCCAAGATGCTTGCTGTGGCCGGTATCGAAGCGCCCAATTGCGAGATCGTCGGCACCATCCTCCACGTGCTGGTCGATGATACGTACGCCGGCCACATCGTAATTGCCGACACCATAAAGACCGATGCCGAGCAAACGATTCGCGACCTGCACGCCGCCGGCGTCAAGCGCACCGTCATGCTCACGGGCGACCGTGAGGAGGTTGCGGCGTCTGTAGCCAAGCAACTCGGTCTCGACGAGTTCCACGCGCAGCTGTTACCGGGTGATAAGGTCGAGCGTGTCGAGGCGCTGCTTGCAGCAGAATCGGGCAAGGGCAAGCTCGCCTTTGTAGGCGACGGTATCAACGACGCACCCGTGCTTACCCGCGCAGACGTTGGCATCGCCATGGGCGCTATGGGCTCGGACGCCGCAATTGAGGCGGCGGACGTCGTGCTCATGGATGACAAGCCGTCCAACATCTCCCGCGCGATCCGCGTGGCGCGCAAGACCATGTCGATTGTTTGGCAGAACATCATCTTTGCGCTGGGCATTAAGTTGCTGATTCTGGTGCTTGCGGCACTGGGCATCGCCAACATGTGGCTTGCTGTGTTCGGCGACGTGGGCGTGGCGATTATCGCCATCCTGAATGCCATGCGCGCGATGGGTGTCAAGAACCTGTAGCGTTCGTGGGCTGTCCGGCCGGGACCGGGCTTGGTTTTGAAAACGTCCTCGCGC
>NZ_JADNDZ010000073.1 GCF_015552075.1 Collinsella aerofaciens | reverse complement strand
ACGGAGAGCACATTAAGTGCTCTCCGGCTCGTGCGGAACTCGCGATCGACCTTATGCCCCGCCCCTCGGGACTAAGGATACATGGTTGGGGTTGCTAGATGGCAAAATTCATTAGCAAGGGACGCAGCGTAGACTCATATCGAAGCATCTTCACCACCGGATTAATAAAAAAGAAGCACCGCTTGGGGGCGGTACTTCTTTTGAAAGCGCGTGCGTGTTGTGACCTTGGTGGTTCCCAATTACAGTCCGCAGGCTGCTTTGAGTTCTTCGACTCGGTCGGTATTCTCCCAGGTGAAGTCGGCGTCTTCGCGGCCGAAGTGGCCGTAGGCTGCCGTCTTTTCGTAGATCGGGCGGCGCAGGTCCAGGTCGCGGATGATTGCACCCGGGCGCAGGTCGAAGGTCTTCTCGACGGCATCGACGATCTTATTCTCGGCAACCTTGGCGGTGCCGAAGGTGTCGACCATAATCGATAACGGCTTGGAAACGCCGATGGCATAGGCGAGCTCGACTTCGCAGCGGTCGGCCAGGCCGGCGGCGACCACGTTCTTGGCGACCCAACGCGCGGCGTACGCGGCGGAGCGGTCGACCTTGGTGCAGTCCTTGCCGCTAAAGGCACCGCCGCCGTGACGGCCGTAGCCGCCGTAGGTGTCGACGATGATCTTGCGGCCGGTCAGGCCCGTGTCGCCCATGGGGCCGCCCACGACAAAGCGACCGGTGGGGTTCACGTAGATGTCCGCGTTGTCCCACGGCATGTTCTCGGCGGCCATGACCGGGGTGATGACGTGCTCGATGAGGTCGGCCTTGATCTTGCCCATGTCCTCGATCTCGGCGGCGTGCTGCGTGGAGATGACGATGGTCGTGACCTCGACGGGTTTGCCTTCCTCGTAGCGCACGGTGACCTGGGTCTTGCCGTCGGGACGCAGATAGGCGAGGGTGCCGTCGTGACGCACGGCGGCCAGGCGCTCGGCCAGGCGGCTCGCCAGGTAGTGCGGCATGGGCATGAGGGTCTTGGTCTCGTTGGAGGCATAACCGAACATCATGCCCTGGTCGCCGGCACCGATCAGGTCGATCGGGTCGGTGGTAGCGCCGGTCTGGGTCTCGAAGGACTCGTCGACGCCCTGGGCGATATCGGGCGACTGCTCGTGGATGAGGCTCATAACGCCGCAGGTGTCGCAGTCAAAACCGAACTTGGCACGGTTATAGCCAATGCGTCGGATAACGCCGCGGGCGATTTCCTGTACGTCGACGTAGGCCTGGGTGCGAATCTCGCCGGCGACGATGACGGTGCCGGTGGTCACGAGTGTCTCGCATGCGCAGCGGACGTTCTCCACGTTGGCCGGCACGCCGTTGGGGGCGATGTAGCCCTGCTCCTGCAGCTCTATTTCTTTGGCGAGGATTGCGTCGAGGACGGCGTCGCTGATCTGGTCAGCGATCTTATCGGGATGACCTTCGGTCACCGACTCCGACGTAAAAACAAAGGACCCGTGTTGGGGCGGGATGGAACGAAGTTCTTCTGACATGATTGTCCTTTCAAAAACGTGTCCCGGCGACCGTTACCATTCCGCCGGGCTCTCTATGCAAGGGCACATCATAGCGCGTAAATCAAACATTCACACCCTTTCCGCACCTACTCATTGGGGACAGACTTAAATGACTACCCTTACCTAAGTGCCGACAGGTTGCCCAAAGAATGGTCATTTAAGTCTGTCCCCAATGAGTAGGTCAGTGCCCTTTGTGCGGAGGCTGCTTTGATGCTTTATACTAATGCGGTTAGACATCCATCCTGTAATCGAGGAGATTTCCATGGCATCAGACGTTCGCGTCCGCTTTGCACCCTCACCGACGGGCAAGCTGCACATCGGCGGCGCCCGCACCGCTATCTATAACTGGGCTTTCGCCCGCGCAAACGGCGGCACGTTCATCCTGCGCATCGACGACACCGACCCCACCCGCTCCACCGACGAGAACACGCAGATCATCCTGCGCGCCATGCGTTGGCTGGGCCTGGATTGGGACGAGGGTCCCGAGGTGGGCGGCGATTTTGGCCCCTACGCCCAGACCGAGCGCCTGGACCTGTACAAGCAGGCCGCCCAGAAGCTTTGGGATGAGGGCAAGGCCTATCCCTGCTTCTGCACCAAGGAGCAGCTTGACGCCGACCGCAAGGCCGCGCAGGAGCGCAAGGATCCCTTCCAGGGCTATCAGCGCCGTTGCCGCGATCTTGATCCCGAGGAGGCCCGCCGCCGCATCGAGGCCGGCGAGTCCTACGTCCTGCGCATCAAGGTGCCCGAGGACCGCGGCGACGTCGTCATCCACGACGCCGTCCACGGCGAGGTGACCTTCGACGCCAAGGAGCTCGACGACTTTGTCATCTTCCGCTCCGATGGCACGCCCACGTACAACTTCGCGACCGTCGTCGACGACGCCATGATGAAGATTACCCATGTCATCCGCGGCGACGACCACCTGTCCAACACCCCGCGTCAGGTCATGGTCTACGAGGCCCTCGGCGCGCCCGTGCCTACGTTCGCCCACATCTCCATGATCTTGGGTGCCGACGGCAAGAAGCTCTCCAAGCGCCACGGCGCCACCTCGGTGGAGGAGTACCGCGACGCCGGCTACCTGTCCGACGCCTTCGTCAACTACCTGGCGCTGCTCGGCTGGTCGCTCGACGGCGAGACCACGATCATCCCGCGCGATGTCCTGGCCAGCAAGTTCTCGCTCGACCGCATCTCCAAGAACCCGGCGACCTTCGACCCCAAGAAGCTCGATTGGGTCAATGCCGAGTACATCAACGGCATGTCCGATGCTCAGTTTGCCGACGAGATCATGGTCCCCGAACTGCACGAGGCGGGTCTCATCGAGGGTAATGTCGAGTACGGCGAGGATTGGATCGACGCGCTCGCTGCCATCGTTAAACCGCGCACCAAGATGCCGGCCGACGCCGTGACCGTCGCCGCTCCCATCTTTGCTACGGCCGAGACGCTCGAGTATGACGAGAAGTCCGTTAACAAGGGCCTAGCCAAGGAAGGCATGGGTGCCATCCTGGACGCCGCCAAGGCCGCGCTCGAGGGTGTCACCGAGTGGACCGCCGCGAACATCGACGCCGCGCTTGAGCCGCTGCCCGAGCAGATGGACCTTAAGAAGCGCGTGGTGTTCCAGGCCGTGCGCGTCGCCGTCTGCGGCAACATGGTGAGCCCTCCGCTGGGCGAGACCATGGCGCTCGTCGGCCGCGACGACTGCCTGGCGCGCATCGACCGCGCCCGCACGATGGCGCTGTAGCAGCCGTGTAAACGCATGTATCCGAGCCCCGTTCACCCGAGCGGGGCTCTTGTTTCTGTAGACGTATGGGATAGGAGGTGCTGGAGCCGTGGCCGAGCAACTGTCGCTGTTTGGTTCGCCGGAACCGGAGGAGGTTCCGGTGAAGCCAGTGTCTGCCGCTGCCTCGGCTCAGCCTAAGCCTGCACCTGAGCCCATCGCCGCCTATGCGAGCGTGGTTCTCGACATCCCGACGCGTGCGCTGTCCGAGCCGTTTGCCTATGGCATTCCTCAACCCCTTGCTAGCGACGCGCAGATCGGATCCACGGTCCTGGTCCATTTTGGCAACCGTGCTGCCGCAGGCTACATCGTCGACATTGCGCCCGAGCTGGGTGATCTGCAGGGCAACAGCGCGCTCGACCCCGCGCGCATTAAAGCCGTCGAAGCCATCCTCAGCAAACCGCTCTTTACCGCCGAGGCTGCCCATATCGCGCGCTGGATGAGCCGCGAGTATGTCGCGACGCTTTCCGAGTGCCTGCGCCTGTTCTTGCCACCGGGTGGAAGCCCGCGCGTGGTCAAAAGCGACGACGGCGTGTGGACTGTCGAGCGCCCTGCCGTCAAACCCATCCAAAACCGCTGGGTCATGCTTACGCCCGAGGGCTTCGACTATACGCCGCCCAAGACCGCGGTCCGCCAGCGTCAGCTCATCGAGGCGCTCCAGTGCGGCCCAGTCACGACACGCGACCTCAACCTTCTCTATAACAGCATGTCGGCGACCATCAAAGCGCTCGAAAAACGCGGCGTCGTCGTGGTGGAGGAGCGCCGTGCGTGGCGTGGCTGCAGCGAGCAGACCACGCTGTCCTCGGCAAGCGGTAAGGCGCCGGTCTCCCTTACCAACGGTCAGCAACAGGCACTCGCGCAGATTGAGCGCGCCCGTCTGGACGCCCATGGCGACGTGGTCCTTGTCGACGGCGTCACCGGATCTGGTAAAACCGAGGTCTACCTCTCAGCTATCGAGCGCGTGCTCGCGGCCGGTCGCTCGGCCTGCGTGCTCGTACCCGAGATCTCGTTGACGGCCCAGACCGTCGGCCGCTTCCGCTCGCGCTTTGGCGAGACGGTCGCCGTGTTCCACTCGCGGCTTTCGGCCGGCGAGCGTCTAGACCAGTGGGATATGGTCGCCAGTGGTGCGGCGCGCGTGGTCGTCGGTGCCCGCTCGGCGCTCTTTTGCCCGCTCGGCGATCTAGGCCTCATCATCATCGACGAGGAGCACGAGACCAGCTATAAGCAGGGCTCTAGTCCGCGCTACCACGCGCGCGAGGTTGCGGCCGAGATGGCGCGTCGCTATCGCTGCCCGCTCGTGCTGGGCTCGGCCACGCCTTCTGCTGAGGCCCTCGACCGCTGCCGCCGTGGCACGTATAACGGTGCCACCTGGACGCGCGTCGAGATGCCCGAGCGCCCGGGACACGCCGTGCTGCCCACGGTCCGTATTGCCGACCTGCGCCGGGAGTTCTCGCACGGCAGCCGCTCCATGTTCTCAAAACCCTTGATGGAGGGCTTGGAGCGTGTGGTCGAGCGCCGCGAGAAGGCCGTGCTGCTGCATAACCGCCGTGGCTTTGCGCCGTTCCTGATGTGCCGCGAGTGCGGCTGCGTCCCCACCTGCAACCACTGCTCCACCGCGCTTACGTATCACGAGCGCACGCACACGCTGCAGTGCCACACATGCGGTTCGTCTTGGCGCGTGCAGCCGTATCCCGCGCCCACGAGCCGATGCCCCAAATGTGGCAGTCGCTACCTGGCAAAAATGGGTCTGGGAACGCAGCAGATCGAGGACGCACTGCATCAGATGCTTCCCGAGGATGTCGCCATTATTCGCATGGATGCCGATTCCACGCGCGGCAAGGATGCGCACAAAAAGCTGCTCGAGCAGTTCGATGCGGCGGATTGTGCCGTGTTGCTGGGCACCCAAATGATCGCAAAGGGTCTCGATTTTCCCGAGGTCACGCTCGTAGGCGTGGTCAATGCCGACTTCGCCCTCAAGCTGCCCGACTTTCGCGCAGGGGAGCGCGCCTACGATCTGCTGGAGCAGGTTGCGGGCCGCGCCGGCCGCGGCGATCGCCCCGGCGAGGTTATCATCCAGACCTACCTGCCCGAGGACCCGGTCATCCGCGCCGTCGCCGAGCACGACCGCTCGATTTTTACCGACTACGACCTGGACCAGCGCCGCGACGCGCTGTACCCGCCGTTTGTTCGCCTGGTCAACATCTTGGTATGGTCGGCGAACCGAGACGACACGCAGGACTACATCGGCCGCATCGCGAAGCTCCTCAAGCGCCGCTGGCATGCCGCCGCGCCCGACTTTTTGCGGGCGGGGAGCGCCGTGCCTCAGGTGCTGGGCCCGGCTTCATGTGTAATCGAGAGAGCCAAGGACCGTTACCGCTTCCATCTGCTTGTAAAGTCGCCGGTAGGGTACCATGTCTCTGATGATATCGACGCCTGCCTCAAAGAGGTGGGCTCTGTGCGCGGCGTGAGCGTGAGCGTTGACGTCGACGCCTATGATTTGATGTAACAACCCGAAAGGATGGCCATGGAAGCCAACGGAATCGTACTGTCGCCCGACCCTCGTCTGCGCCAGGAGTGCGCCGTCATCGAGGAGATCACCCCGGCGATCGAGGCGCTTGCCGAGAAGATGAAGAAGATGATGTTCGAGAACGGCG
>NZ_JADNDZ010000072.1 GCF_015552075.1 Collinsella aerofaciens | reverse complement strand
CCCTGACCTCTTGACTGCCAGTCAAGCGCTCTCCCAGCTGAGCTACGCCCCCGTGACGAGGAGTTACTATAGGAGAAGATCTTCGGGGATGCAAGAGGGAATTTTAGATTGATTTCCGCCTTACGGGTTTTCCTGGGACGGAGTAAAACCCTGATGCAGCAAATAACCGATCGCAATGCCTTGGTGAACTTGGATCTTGGCCGTTTTCCGGACGACGTTAGAGATGCCTGTGTCGGCTAACAGGCCCAGGGGGCTGTGGTCTAGTTCCCATTCTAGGCCGCACTCGCTTACCTCGGTGTTGGGAGCGATGGCGATGATGGAGAAGGTTTTGCCCTCGGCGCCCTCGATGGTCCAGGTCTCGTCTTGGTGCAGGATTCTGCCCGTCACTTCGTCTTCTTCGATCCAGACGGGGGAGTCCGCATAGCCTGCCAGTAGCCCTAACACAGACAGGGCCATGTCCGGGCGGCCGCCGGTGGCGCAGGTTGCCACCACTTCGGCACCCGGCCAGCGGCGGCAGATGGTGTCTAGGGCTAGCGCTAGATCAGTGTAGTCCTTGTAGGGGTTGTGGCGTTCTACTTCAAAATCGGCAGCGGCATCGACCAGAACACGTCCCTCATCGCTAACGGTGTCGGCGTCGCCCACGTAGACGTCGCAGCTCAGGCCAGCGCCCAACAGGGCGTCCAGACCGCGGTCTACGGCTACGATGTGGTCGCACTCCCCTGCCAGCTGGCGAAGCAGATCCGCGCTCGCCACCACCGGCGAGCCGCAAACCACTAATACTTTACGAGCCATGGCCCTCGCCTAGCCCTCAAACGAAAGCACGCGGGCCAGGTCCAGGTCCTCATAGTTGTCGATAAAGATGTCGCAGTTGGAACGCACCTCGTCGCGCTCCATACGGCCGCGCGGGTCATAGACGCCCACGCGCTTAAAGCCTGCAGCGCCAGAGCTCTTAAGCCCAAAGACAGCATCCTCAAACACCCACGCGCGCTCAAACTTGTGCCCATGGCGCTCTTCCAGGCAACGCAGCGCCAGCTCGTACACATCGGGGAATTGCTTGGAGCGCCCCGCCTCGCCTGTCGTGGTAACAAATTCCATGTAAGCGTCGAGCCCGGCACTAGCGAGCGCGGACTGCACCAGTTCGGCCGGCGTGGACGTGGCCACGCACATGGCAATGCCCGCCGCCTTCGCCTGCTCCAAAAATGCCAGGAGTCCCTCGCGCGGCGGCACCTTGGAGTACCCATCAATCAGAATCTCACCCAGCTCGCGATACAGCTCCTCGCCATTCGCGCCAATGCCCCACGTGTCGTGATAGGCCTGGCACTCATCCTCCAGCGAAAGATGCTCAAACTGGGCAAAATCGTCGACCGTCACATCAATGCCATGACGGCGCAATAACTCGGTCTGCGCATGGCCCCAGACGGGGGAGCTATTAACCAGTGTTCCGTCGCAATCGAAAATAAAAGCAACACTTGGAGCAGCGATGTGGTTCATAAACGAGCCTTTCGATGTCAAATGGTAAACAACCTGCTAAAAACGTTTTACCAAACGTAAGCCTATCAGTTTTGAAACCCTAATTGGTAAAACTGTCAAGGGTTTTACCACAGCAATTCTGCCAGTGGTATAAACATGTCGCTTACCGATTAAACGCCCCCGCAAATCCGCTTTCGTCCATAAAACTAACGCACAGGTGTTATCGTAGTTTCTGCCGAAAGTTCCACCGAGCACGCGAGGTGGAACGAATCATAGAACTATCGCCGTCCCTTCGATTCGTGCAGCCTTGGACCTTTCGCATCTAGTCACCAAGGCAACACGCTGCCGTGTCATGATGGGATCAAACGTGAGCGATACAAAGCTAAAGCCAGCAACCAAAAAGCCCGCTACCCGTAAAGCCGCCCCGCATGCACCGGAGCTCACCGAGGACGATGTCTACCTGTTTGGCATCGGCACGTGGGAGCGCAGCTGGGAAAAGATGGGCGCTCACCCCGACACGCAGAACCGTACGCGCGGCTGGCGTTTTTGCGTTTGGGCGCCCGACGTAAAGAGCGTCCATGTCATTGGCGAATTTAACGACTGGGATGAGCAAGCCAACCCGCTGGTGCCCATGCATACGAGCGCTATTTGGGAAGGCTTTATTCCCGGTGCCGAGCAGGGCCAGCTCTATAAGTACCTTATCGAGACCAACGAGGGCAAAAAGCTCTACAAGGCCGATCCGTACGCCTTTAAGGCCGAGTGCCCTCCGGGTACCGCCAGCGTGCTGTGGACCCTCGATGGCTACAAGTGGAACGACGCCGCGTGGCTCAAGCGCCGCGCCAGCCACAACCACATGTCTCAGCCCCTTAACATCTACGAGGTGCATATTGGCTCGTGGAAGCGCCACGGCGACGCGCCGCAGGGCGAGCCGGACGAGTACGGCAACTACCCCGGACCCATGGATCCTTTCCCCGCGCAGCGCGGCGAGTTCTACACCTACGACGACCTGTCGGTGGAACTTGTGGACTACGTGCGTGACATGGGCTATACGCATATCGAGGTCATGCCGCTTATGGAGCACCCCTTCGACGGCTCCTGGGGCTACCAGACGACCGGCTACTATGCCGCCACGTCGCGCTACGGCAACCCACAGCAACTCATGCACTTTATCGATGCGTGCCACGAGGCAGGCATCGGCGTGATCATGGACTGGGTACCCGGCGGTTTTTGTGCCGACTCCCACGGCCTTGCCACCTTTAACGGCCACATGCTGTTTGAGCACGAGATTCACCCCAACTGGGGCACGCACAAGTTCGACTTCGCCCGCGGCGAGGTCCGCTCCTTCCTGGTCTCAAACGTGCTGTACTGGCTCGAGAACTTCCACGTGGACGGCATTCGCATGGACGGCGTGTCCAGCATGCTGTACCTCAACTTTGGCATCGACGATCCGGGACAAAAGAAGTTCAACAAATACGGTACCGAGGAGGATCTGGACGCCAGCGCGTTTATCCGTCAGGTCAACTGCGCTGTAGAGGCGCACTACCCCGACGTGATGATGATGGCCGAGGAGTCTACCGCGTGGCCGCTCGTGACCTATCCGCCGCAGGACGGCGGCCTTGGCTTCCACTACAAGTGGGACATGGGCTGGATGAATGACACCCTGCACTACATGCAGACCGATTTTCCGTGGCGCCCCGGCAACCACGGCCTGCTCACGTTCTCCATTATGTACGCCTTTACCGAGAACTTCATTTGCCCGCTGAGCCACGACGAGGTCGTGCACGGCAAGTGCTCGCTGATTGGCCGCATGCCGGGCGACTGGTGGCGCCAGTTTGCCGGCCTTCGCACGCTGGCCTTCTACCAGATGACGCATCCCGGTGCCAAGCTCAACTTTATGGGCAACGAGATCGGCCAGTTTATTGAGTGGCGCTACTACGAGTCTATCCAGTGGTTCCTGACCGAGGAGTACGAGACTCACAAGCATCATCAGGCGTTTATCAAGGCGCTCAACCACCTATACACCGCCGAGCCCGCCCTGTACGAGCGTGGCTACACCGACGACGGCTTTACCTGGATCGATGCGGACAACTCCAAGCAGTCCATCGTGAGCTTTGTGCGCCAGGGCGAGGATATCGACGACGACCTGGTGATCCTGATCAACTTTGACCCGGCGAGCTACGAGAGCTTCCGTGTGGGCGTGCCGCGCGAGGGTGACTGGGAGGTCATCTTTGACTCCGATCGTCCCGAGTTTGGCGGCAGCGGCTATGCCGGCGAGGAGCCCTACACCTGCTCGAGCGAGCCCTATCCCTGGAACGGGCAAATGGACTCCATCGAGATTAAGGTGCCCGGCCTGGCAGGCGTGGTGCTTAAGCGCCGCGGTCCCAGCAGCTACAAGCCGCCGGTGGTTGAGGAGCCCAAGGCTGCGCCCAAAAAGCGTACATCCACGGTGAAGCCAAAGCCCGCGGCTGCCAAGAAGGCTCCGGCCAAGGCGAAGGCTACGACCACCAAGGCCAAGCCCAAGACCGCTGCTAAGCCCACTGCCAAGGCTTCCGCGACCAAGAAGTCGTCTGCCAAAAAGGCCGCTACCAAGGCCAAGTCTGGTTCTGTTACGTCGTCTGTCAAGGATGCGTAACAAAGCCGTTACAGCTGTAATTACCCGCCTCACCGAGGCGTAGGATAAAAGACATAACCGTTCCGGGAGAAACATCCCCGGGGGAAAGGAACGTATGAATAAGATCTTCGACAACAAGCAGGAGTTTACCGAGCTCTATCGCGATGCCGTCATGAGCATTAGCGGCAAGAGCGTCGAGGCTGCCAGCGACCTTGACCGCTTTAACGCCCTGGCCAAGCTCGTGGCCGAGAAGGCCCGTACCGTTGCCACCAAGAGCGACGCCCGCGCCACCGCCGAGGGCAAAAAGCGCGTGTACTACTTCTCGATCGAGTTTTTGATCGGCCGCCTGCTCGACAACTACCTGCTCAACTTTGGCGTGCGCGACATGGTCGCCGAGGCGCTCGACGACATGGGTTTTGACCTGTCCGTCATCGAGAACCAGGAGCCCGATCCGGCTCTGGGCAACGGTGGCCTGGGCCGTCTGGCCGCGTGCTTCCTGGATTCCATGGCAGCCGAGGGCATTGCCGGCTACGGCAACGGCATGCGCTACCGCTATGGCCTGTTTAAGCAGGAAATCGTTAACGGCAGCCAGGTCGAGGCCACCGACGAGTGGCTCACCCACGGCTATCCCTGGGAGGTCCGTCGTCAGGACAAGGCCGTGACCATCAAGTTTGGTGGCCGCGTTGAGGGCTTTGAGGAGGACGGCCGCACGTTCTACCGCACGGTGGACACGCAGGACATCCTGGCTGTTCCCTACGACATTCCCGTCGTTGGCTATGCCGGCGAGACCGTCAACAAGCTACGCGTCTGGGCCGCCGAGCCGGTCGAAGAGCACTTCGATCTGGAGGCCTTCAACCGCGGCGACTATGCCCTGGCCGACGCCGAGCGCGCCGAGGCCGAGGCCATCAGCGCCATCCTCTACCCCAACGACGCCGGCGAGCACGGCCGTCTGCTGCGCCTGAAGCAGGAGTACCTGTTTGTCTCTGCCGGCATTTACAGCCTGCTCGACACGTTTGAGAAGGAGCACGGCGAGAACTGGGAGCTGCTGCCGCAGTTTGTTGCCATCCACACCAACGACACGCACCCCGCCATGTGCGGCCCCGAGCTCATGCGTATCCTCATCGACGAGAAGAAGCTCGAGTGGGACGATGCCTGGAACATCGTGACGCAGGTCGTGAGCTACACCAACCACACCATCCTGCCCGAGGCTCTGGAGAAGTGGCCCATCGGCACGTTCTCCAAGCTCCTCCCCCGCGTGTACCAGATCATCGACGAGATCAGCCGTCGTTGGCACGAGTCGTTCGACACCACGCAGGAGGGCTGGCAGGAGCGTCTGCGTCAGACTGCCATCCTGTGGGACGGCGAGATCCGCATGGCCAACCTGTCTGTGATCTGCAGTCATAGCGTCAACGGCGTGGCCAAGATCCACTCCGATATCATCAAGAACATCGTGCTCAAGGACTTCTATGCCCTGACGCCCGAGAAGTTCAACAACAAGACCAACGGCATCTCGCACCGTCGCTTCTTTGCCGAGGCCAACCCCACCTATGCCAAGCTCGTCACCGATGCTATTGGCGACGGCTGGCTCAAGGATGCCTTTGAGCTGGAGAAACTCAAGGAGTTCCAAAACGACAGTGAGTTCCTGAAGGCCGTGGGTGCCTCCAAGCGCGCCAACAAGGAGCGCCTGGCCGCCTACGTCAAGGCCGAGACCGGTCTGGTCATTGACCCCAACACCGTCTTTGATGTTCAGGTTAAGCGCTTCCATGCCTACAAGCGTCAGCTCATGAACATCATGAAGGTGATGGACATCTACAACCGTCGCATCGCCGATCCCAACTTCCACGTGACGCCGACGACCTTCATCTTTAGCGGCAAGGCTGCCTCGAGCTACACCTTCGCCAAGGAGACCATCCGCCTGATCAACTCGGTGGCCGACGTCATCAACAACGACGCCCGCGTGAACGAGGTCATGAAGGTCTGCTTTATCCCCAACTTCCGCGTGAGCAACGCCCAGCTCATCTACCCCGCTGCCGAGATCTCTGAGCAGATCTCCACGGCCGGCAAGGAGGCCTCGGGCACGTCCAACATGAAGCTCATGATGAACGGCGCCATAACGCTGGGCACCCTCGACGGCGCCAACATCGAGATCGCCGACCTGGCCGGCCGCGAGAACGAGGCCATCTTTGGCCTGACCGCTCCCGAGGTCGAGCAGCTCTGGGCATCTAACAGCTACTTTGCGTGGGATACGCTCAACAACGACCGCGAGCGTCTGGGCCGCGTGATGGACGAGCTCAAGGACAACACCTTTGCGGGTCTTTCGGGCAACTTCGAGAGCATCTACAACGAGCTCATGAACAACAACGACCCCGACCTGGTCATGGCCGATTTCCGCAGCTACGTGGATGCGTGGGAGAAGCTCACCGGCAGCTATGGCGACCAGGAGACCTGGAACCGCAAGGCGCTGCTCAACACCGCGTCCTCCGGCTGGTTCTCGAGCGACCGCACCATTCGCGAGTACCGCGACGAGATCTGGCACGCGTAAAGGCGCACGAGCTCCCCTATGCCAGCACGGCATTACTCGACGGGCGTGACGTTACGCCGCGCCCGTCGCTAATGGGTTTAAGAACATCGATGACAGAAGGAGAAATCGATGAGTAAGAAAGAATGCATCGCGATGCTCCTCGCAGGAGGACAGGGCAGCCGATTGGGGGCACTCACCCAAAAGATCGCCAAGCCGGCGGTTAGCTTTGGTGGCAAGTTCCGCATTATCGACTTTTCGCTCTCCAACTGCTCCAACTCGGGCATCGACACGGTGGGCGTTCTGACGCAGTACCGTCCCTACCTGCTGCATGCCTATGTGGGCTCCGGCGAGGCCTGGGATCTGGACAGCCGCGACGGTGGCGTGTCGATCCTGCCGCCGTACGAGACGCAGACCGGCGGCGCCTGGTATGCGGGCACGGCCGACGCCATTACGCAGAACCTCGACTACATCAAGGCCAACGACCCCGAGTACGTCCTGATTCTTTCGGGCGACCACCTGTATCGCATGGACTACCGCAAGATGCTCAAGACGCACATTGAGAACAACGCCGACCTCACGGTGAGCGTTATGCCCGTGCCGTGGGAGGAGGCCAGCCGCTTTGGCATCCTGACCACCGACCCCGAGGACGGCCGCATCACCAAGTTTACCGAGAAGCCCGATAAGCCCGATTCGAACCTCGCGTCCATGGGCATCTACATCTTCTCGGCCGACGTGTTAATCGAGGCGCTCGAGGAGGACGCTCTGGACCAGCGCTCGAGCCACGACTTTGGCAAGGACATCATCCCCAAGCTACTCGGCGAGGGCAAGCGCCTGTACAGCTACGAGTTCCACGGCTTTTGGAAGGACGTCGGCACCATCGCCAGCTTCCACGAGACCTCGATGGACCTGCTGGGCAACAACCCCGAGTTCGATCTGTTTGACAAGAACTTCCCCATCATGTCCAACATCACCACGCGTCCGCCGCACTACATTGGCCCGGACGGCCGCCTGGACGACTGCCTGGTCTCCAACGGCTGCAAGATCTACGGCACCGCTCGCCACTCGATTCTTTCGACCGACGTCATCATCGAGGAGCGCGCCGTGGTCGAGGACTCCGTGCTGCTGCCGGGTGCGCACGTTAAGAGCGGCGCGCACATCTGCCGCGCTATTTTGGGCGAGAACTCCACGGTCGAAGAGGGCGTGAAGCTCGGCTCTGTCGATACCACCAAGGATACGGCCGTCGTTGGAAATGACGTCGTTATCGGGAAGGGGGAATGATCCGATGATCAATCGCAAGGCCATCGGTTATATCACCGCTAACTACTCTTCGACCTACGGCAGCGTGCTGCTCAAGGACCGCCCCATTGCGTCCGTTCCGTTTTTGGGCCGCTACCGCCTGATCGACTTCCCGCTGTCCAACATGATGAATGCCGGCATTAAGACCGTCGGCGTCGTCATGCCGGGCAACTACCGCTCGTTGATCGACCACGTGGGCTCGGGCAAGGACTGGGGCCTGGACCGCAAGAAGGGCGGCCTGTTCATGGTGCCCGGCAACGCGTATGGCACCACCAAGGGCGGCATGCGCTTCCTGCTGCGCGACATCATCTCCAACAAGACGCTGTTCCAGCGCTCGGACAAGCCCTACGTTGTGATGATGGGCACCAACATCATCTTTAACATGGACCTCAACACCATCATCGACGCGCACGAGAACTCCGACGCTCAGATGACCGTGGTGTACTGCAAGGCCACGCGCAATGTTGATGACGAGACCAAGCTCGAGATTAACGAGAACGGCCGCCTGACGGGCGTGAGCGCCGGCGTCGTGTACGGCGACAACGCCTCTATGGACTGCTGCATCGTCAACCGCGAGACGCTGCTCGAGATTATCGATCACTACCAGGCAGCTGACTATCTGGACCTGCTCGAGGCACTCCAGGGCGACTTTGGCAACATCGACGTGTGCAGCTACGAGTACAAGGGCGAGGTCGTGGGCGTGTTTAGCGAGAAGTCGCTGTATCGCCGCAGCATGGACCTGCTCGACCAGACCGTGGCCGACCAGCTCTTTGACCCCGAGCGCCCGATCCTGA
Organism: Collinsella aerofaciens; assembly: GCF_015552075.1. Classification (GTDB taxonomy): domain Bacteria; phylum Actinomycetota; class Coriobacteriia; order Coriobacteriales; family Coriobacteriaceae; genus Collinsella; species Collinsella aerofaciens_Y. The sequence goes on along the minus strand of NZ_JADNDZ010000072.1, from coordinate 9,753 downwards.
CCAAGGCCCACGACGTGCCGCCTTCGCGCTATGCGACCGGCAGCCACGCGTGCAACTCGATCATCTCGGCCGGCTGTATCATCAAGGGCACCGTGCGCAACTCGATCCTTTCGCGCGGCGTTGTGGTTGAGGAAGGCGCTTCGGTGACCAACTCGATCATCAACCAGAGCTGCATCATCAAGAGCGGCGCCCGCGTTGAGAATGCCATCCTGGACAAGAACAACGTGGTTCCCACCAACACCGAGCTTCGCGGCACGCCCGAGAACATCCTGGTGCTGGGCAAGGCTCCGTTAACTCCCGATACCACCATCGTGCATTAACGTAGGCACCGCAACATCGCTCGTAACATGCAGAATAGCCGCCCGGTATGCGCCAGGCGGCTATTCTCGAATTGCAACAGGGAGACAATATGGCAGATTCCAGCAAAAAGATGCAGATCGTGTTTGCCTCGGCCGAGTGCGCACCGTTTGTAAAGACCGGTGGCCTGGGCGACGTGGCGGGCTCGCTGCCTGCGGCGCTTGTGCGCGCCGGCGCCGAAGTCATCGTGATGGTGCCCAAGTACGCCACCATCAAGGACGAGTACAAGGCGCAGATGGAGCACTTCTCCGACTTTTACGTGAGCCTGGGTTGGCGCAACGAGTACTGCGGGCTCGAGAAGCTCGAGCACGACGGCGTCACCTATATGTTCATCGACAACGAGCGCTACTTTGCGCGCGACTATCCGTATGGTTTCTTTGACGACGGCGAGCGTTTTGCGTTCTTCTCCAAGGCCATCACCGAGAGCCTGCAGCACTTGCCCGAAGGCTTTGAGTGCGACATCCTGCACTGCAACGACTGGCAAACGGCACTGGCGCCCGTGTTTTTGCGCGAGTTCTACCAGGGCCTGCCCCTGTATGACCACGTCAAGACCGTCTTCTCGATCCACAACGTGGCGTTCCAGGGCCAGTTTAGCGATACCGTGATGGAGGACATCCTGGGTGTGGCGCACATTCCGGCGGCCGCTTCGCAGCTGCGTTGCGACGCCTGCAGCATCAACTACATGCTGGGCGCCCTGCGCTATGCCGATGCTATCACCACGGTGAGCCCCACCTATGCCAACGAGATCCAGACGCCTGAATTTGGCGAGGGCCTGGACGGCGTGCTGCGCGAGCGTTCGTACGCGCTGCAGGGCATTTTGAATGGCATCGACGTCGCGGGCTTTGACCCGGCGACCGACAAGCGCATTGCCGCCAACTACACCGTGGAGGACCGTTCCGGCAAGGCCGTATGCAAGGCCAAGCTGCAGGAAGAGCTGGGGCTCGAGGTTCGCGACGACCGTCCGCTCATGGTGATGGTCACGCGTCTGACGCGCCAGAAGGGCCTAGACCTGGTCATGTACGCGCTCGACCGCATCCTGGCCGGCGGCGTGCAGGTGGCGGTGCTGGGCACCGGCGACCGCGACTACGAGGACGGCCTGCGCTACTTCCAGGACAAGTACCCCGGCACCATGGCCGCACGCATCGAGTTCGATCCGGCGCTGTCGCAGCGCATGTATGCTGCCGCCGACATGTTCCTGATGCCTTCGAAGTTTGAGCCCTGCGGCCTGTCGCAGATCATCGCCATGCGCTACGGCACGCTGCCCATCGTGCGCGAGACTGGTGGCCTGAAGGACACCGTGATTCCGTACAACGAGTTTACCGGCGAGGGCACGGGCTTCTCGTTTAGTAACTTTAACGGCGACGAGATGGGCGATGCGGTATTCCGCGCGGCGCGTCTATTCTGGGATAACCGCGACGCCTGGAACCAGCTGGTCACGCAGGCCATGAGCCAGGACTTTAGCTGGACGCGCTCGGCCGACAAGTATCTGGACCTGTACTTCTTTATGCACCCGGAGATTGAGAGGCCGGCGGCTGTGGTTGAGACTGCGGCTGAGGAGCCTGTGGCGACTGATAAGGAGCCCGCTGCTGCCGAGGAGCCCAAGACTGAAGAGAAACCGGCTGCCGAGGCCGAGGTTAAGCCCGCGGCTAAGCCTGCTGCCAAGAAGACGACGACCCACAAGACGACAGCTAAGAAGGCCACAACCACGAAGGCCGCTGCTAGCAAGACAACCGCTGCTAAGGCAACGTCCACGCGCAAGCGTACGACCGCTGCAGCCAAAAAGGCCGCCGAGGCCGAGGTCGCTCCCGAGGTAAAGGTCGAGCCCGCGGCAAAGGCTCCGGCCAAGACCTCTACCAAGAAGACGGCTGCGACCAAGACCACGACCACCAAGAAGGCCGCGGCTACGAAGTCGACGACGACCAAGGCCGCTATGAAGACCACCACGAAGGCTGCTGCAAAGCCCGCCGTCAAGGTCGAGGAGGCGGGTGCCGAGCCCAAGACCGAGGCAAAGCCGGCCGCCAAGACCACCATGCGCAAGCGCACCACGACGACCAAGAAAACCACGACCAAGGCCGCTGCTCCCAAGGCAGAGGCTAAGGCCGAGGACAAGCCCGCAGTAAAGGACGGGCCGGCAACGAAGGCCGCCGAGGTTAAAACCGCTCCCAAGGCTAAGGCAAAGACCGAGTCAGCCAAGGAGACCCCGATCTCCCCCGCCACTCCGGCCGAGGAAAAGGCTCCGACCAAGAAGACATCAGTCCGCAAGGCCACGGCCACCCGCAAGCGCCGCTAGCCCACAGGCGATCCAAAACCCAATCAAACCCTAAGTAAGGGGCGCTCCAACCGGGCGCCCCTTCTCTGTAGATAGTTGGTAAAACGATTTTCTAGGACAACCGTTCGCCGATGGTAAACGGATGTTGTTTATACAGCCTGTGTACAACAGATATACTTACATCCTGTGCGTAAAGCCCATGGCCCGCACGCCATGATTGTATAGAACTGGACCGTACTATGAGATTGATACACAACAGCCGTCTGCCGCAGTTTCGCACTCCGTTTGGCGCTGTGACCACAGGAACCACCCTTTCGCTCTCCGTGATTCTGGAGGATGCCGATCCCGCGCAGGCAACGCTTACGCTGCGCACCTGGGTCGATGAGATCGGTGAGTCTCGGTATCCCATGACGCACGAGGGCGACGGCATATTTACCGTAGAGCTTGAGTGCACCGAACCCTGTCTTATCTGGTACAGCTTTATCTGCAATATCGAGGGCCAGCCCGAGGTTCGTCTGGGCGCACCGCAGGGCCGCACCGGCGGCGAGGGAGTAACCTACGACTACGCTGAGGTGCCGTCATTCCAGGTCACCGTCTACAAACACCGTGAGAACCGTCCTACCTGGTACGAGCGCGGTATGGTCTACCAGATCTTCCCCGATCGCTACGCCCGCGACGAAAAATGGCGCGAGCGCACGCTGGCAGAGGTCGATAAGCCGCGCAACGGAATCCAGCGCCGCATGGTCGAGGACTGGAACGAGCCGCCCGTGTACGAGCGCGCCGAGGACGGCTCCATCAAGACCTGGGACTTCTACGGCGGATCGCTCAAGGGTATCCAGGAAGACCTGCCTCGCATCGCCGAGCTGGGCTTTACAGCCATCTACCTCAACCCCATTTTTGAAGCCGCGAGCAACCACCGCTACGACACCGCCGATTACACCAAGATCGATCCGATTCTGGGCACCGAGCAGGACTTTACTGAGCTGTGCGAGGCGGCCGAGAAGCTGGGCATTTCCATCATTCTGGACGGCGTCTTTAACCACACGGGCGACGATTCGATCTACTTCAACCGCTACGGTAACTACCCCGGAGTGGGCGCATGGCAAAGCGAAGATTCGCCGTGGCGCGATGCGTTTTATTTCCACGAGGACGGCTCGTACGACTGTTGGTGGGGCGTGGGCAATATGCCCGCCATCAATGAGAGCTCCGAACTGGTACGCGAGCGGCTCCTGGGCAAGGACGGCGTGATTCGTAAATGGCTACGTGCCGGCGCTCATGGCTGGCGCCTGGATGTGGCCGACGAGCTTTCCGATGACTTCCTGACCGAGATTAAGAAGGCAGTACTTGCCGAAAAGCCTGACGCACTGTTGCTCGGCGAAGTCTGGGAAGATGCCTCCAACAAGATCAGCTACGGCCATCTGCGTCGCTATCTGCAAGGCTCCGAGCTCGACTCGGCCATGGATTACCCCTTCCGCGACATGGTCATTGGCTTTTTGATGGGTTACAAAAACGCTTACCAAGCTGCTGAAGATATCGAGACCCTCCGCGAAAACTATCCGCGTGAGGCCCTGTCTTGCGCGCTTAACCTGCTGTCGAGCCATGACCGTCCGCGCATTATCTCGGTGCTCGGCGGCGGCCCCGACGAATCGCAGCTGCCTGAATGCGAGCGCAGCAAGTGGCGCTTGGACGAGAACGCGATGGGCCTGGCCAAGAGCCGTTTTTGGCTCGCGACGCTCATGCAGATGACGTTCCCGGGCGTTCCCTCAATCTATTACGGTGACGAGTACGGCTTGGAGGGACTCACCGATCCGGGCAATCGTCGCACCATGCCGACCAAGGAAGACCTGCACGACTTCGATACATTTGCGATCGTCAAGAACGCATCTGCTGTGCGCCGCGCGCTGCCGTTTATGATCGATGGCGAGATCAAGGCCTTTGCACTCAATGATGAGGTGCTGGCCTACAACCGTACGGGCAAGGACGGCGATTCGGCGACCGTTATCATCAACCGCAGCCTGCGCAACTCGCATCGTGTGACCATTCCGGCACTCGGCGAATGTGCGAGCGATGTAATCAGCGGTCACGAGTGCGAGATCCACAACGGTACGGTCACACTCGACCTGTATCCGCTGGGCTCGTCGATCATCTATCACCATGCCGAGCAGCGCCTGCAGGAGCCGCTCGATCACGGCGCGGGCGTCGTGTGCCATATCACTTCGGTGCCCACCGACGACGGCAAACCCGGCACCATCGGTGCGCCGACGCGTCGCTTTATCGACCATCTGGCCGCCATGGGCATGCGCTACTGGCAGGTCCTGCCCGTTAACCCGACGGACTTCTTCCGCTCCCCTTACGCTGGGCCTTCGGCCTTTGCGGGCAATATAGACCTGCTGCCCGAGAGCCAAGAGGAGCTGGCGGCCGACTTTGAGACTTGGAAAGCCCGTGGCGGCGAAGATGCCGATCCGCTGTACACCGCGTTTAAACATCGCAATGCCGATTGGCTCGAGAAATACTGCGTCTACATGGCCGTTAAGAAGTACTTTGAGGGCGAGTCGCGCCACGATTGGCCGGCAGATGTCGCTCGCTACAACGAGCATCTGATCGACGACAAGCGCTTCCACGACGAGGCCGAGCTTCAGGCGTACATGCAGTATCGCTTTGACCTGGCTTGGTGCGAGCTCATGAACTATGCGCACAAGAAGGGCGTCGAGGTTATCGGCGATATTCCTATGTACGTGTCTGACGATTCGGCGGATGCGTGGAGCGAGCCCGAGAACTTCTGGCTGTCAGATACCGGCAAGGCGATTGAGATTTCCGGCGCGCCGCCCGACAACTTTGCGCCCGAGGGCCAGGTGTGGGGCAACCCGACGTTCCGCTGGGACCACATGAAGCAGAACGGCTATTGCTGGTGGATGGATCGCCTGCGCCGCGCGTTCTCGCTCTACGACCGCGTGCGTCTGGATCACTTCTTGGGATTCCACAGCTACTTTAGTATCCCCGCGGGCAAGGCTTGCGCCGACGGTCGCTGGCTGGCGGGCCCGGGCAAGGACCTGTTCCAGACCGCCTATGACGAACTGGGTCCGCTCAACTTTATCGCTGAGGACTTGGGCTATCTGACGCCCGGTGTTCGCGCCATGGCATCGACCTGCGGTTTCCCCGGCATGGACGTGCTGGAGTTTAGCGACTACGACGTTCGTTGCGGTGTGCATCCCACGCCCGGCAAGATTCTGTACACCTCGACGCACGATACGTCGACGCTGGCCGGTTGGTGCACCCGTACCTTTGCGGGCGGCGATGAACCGAGCGGTGTTGAGGTGGCGGCCAAGCTGATGAGCGACGCGCTGGCAAGCGACGCTCCCCTGGTGATGATGCCACTGCAGGACGTGCTGGGGCTGGGCGACGACGCGCGCATGAACGTGCCGGGCGTGGCCACGGGCAACTGGACCTGGCAGGCTGACGAGGCGGACATTGCAGCCGCCGAGGGCAAAACCGCGCGGCTCCTGCGCAACAACCATAGATTCTGGGGCGAAGCGTGATAAAACCCCCGATATAGGGTACAGTTACAGACGTTTGAATTTTTGCGGGCAGAGTAATCTGCCCGCTTTGTGCTGAAAAGGAAGTATTATGGCGCGCTACGATTACAAGTGCTCGAGCTGCGGCAACGTGTTTGAGGTTGAGCATCCCATGTCCGAGACTCCCGAGGTCATGTGCCCCAGCTGCGGTGCCCCGGCGGCCAAGACGTTCTCGGCCAGCGGCATTAAATTTGAGGGCAGCGGTTTCTACAACACCGACCAGCGAAGCGGCGGCTCCAGCACCAACGCCACGAGCGGCTGCTGCGCCAATTGCCCGCATAGCCACTAGAAACCAAGCAGCCCCGCGATCAACGCCGATCGCGGGGCTATTTCTTTGCTCTATGGGTGGCTAATCAAGCTACCCAGGTTTCCTTGTGAGTTGCGGTGAAATAAGGACTGTTTGGTGGGTGGAAGCCGCTATTCAATCCTTATTTCACCGCAACTTAGTCGTTACTTGTGGACCAGTCTGGCGCAGAAGTGACCGTCGTAGGAATCGGCGTTTACCGGCACGCTTTGGAAGAGGCCCCGATCGTTCTGGCGTACGGAAACGAGCTTCTTGGCCTGATCGAACTCAGGGAGTTGCAGAATCTGTGCCTCGGAAAGCGGTGCCACGCTAAAGCCGGCGCCCTCAGGAGAAGCAAGGAAAGCATCCACCACCTGCGTGTTCTCCTCGTCGAAGACCGAGCACGTCGCATAGATGAGCTCGCCGCCGGCAGCCACGCGCGCGGCGGCTTCCTTGAGCATCGACAGCTGCAGTTTAGGCAGCTCAACCGTCACATCCTTTTCGGTCAGACGCCACGGGATCTCGGGATGACGACGCATGGTTCCGGTGCCCGAGCACGGCGCATCGATAAAGACCGTGTCGAATTTAACCGGCTCGCCAAGCATGGCATCAAACGATGTGAGCACCTCATCAAGCTCGCATGCATCGCCCGAAACCGTGCGAACGCCCTGAATACCCGCCTTATGCAGGCGAGCGAGATTCAGGTCACACTTGCGATCATGCAAATCGAGCGCCGTATGCTGACGCTCATACCCCGCACGCTTGGCCTGACACATCATCACATAGGTCTTGGTGCCACGACCGGCACCAATCTCAAGACAGCTACCAGGGCGCGTGGCAGCTGTGGCGATAAGCTGCGCGTTAAGGTCCGAGGCCACCGCGGCAGCACGCTCAAACACACCCGAAGCAACGGTAACCTGGGCATCAACCGGGGCATGGCAGCCCGGGAAGACAGGCGCGACGAGCTGCGAGATATACGGATCGGGCTTGGTCGCAAAGGCGTTCTCATGCAGGGCCAGTGGCGCGGGGGCCAGATTGCCGGCAAAGTTAAGCGCACCCTCTGGAGTGTCGAACGATGCCATAATGCGAGCGCACAGCCAACGCGGCAGTCCCATCAGGCGCGACAGACGAACCAGGCGTCGCTCAGACTCATCTACATCGGACGCCGTGGCAAAGTCCTCAACGTTGTCCGCGACCTTATGCAGCACGGCATTGGCCAAACCGGCGGCAGACTTAGCTCCGCTGCGCACCAGCTCAACGCCCTGACTCACCGCAACGCGACCAAGCGTATGCAGATAGAGCATCTCGAAGGCCGAGATACGAAGCGCCATGCGAACACGCGGTGCAACCTTTTTAGGCTTATCGAGAAACTGATCGAGCAGTTCGTCCAAAATACCCTGCGTCGCGGCCACACCAAGCGCCAAGCGAGCTGCAAAAGCGGAATCGCGCTGGTCAATAGCCTTGGCCGATGCGCGAGAGGACAGCACGTCGCGCGCATACATGCCGCGGCGATCGGCCTCCATCAGCACATCGAGTGCAAGCTTGCGCGCGGGAGACAGCTTGCTCATGACAAAACACCCCAGATAAGATCGGCGCCTTGCAGCCCAGCAGCCCAAGCAGAAGCGGCCATGGCACGCTTGCCATCGGGCTTAACCTCGAGCAGTTCAACCGCACCATCGGAAAGGCCAAGGAAAACACGCTTATTCTTAACGTCAACGCCGCCCTTGCCAAGCGAAACATCGGCCAGCGCAGCATCGAGCACACGCACGGTCTTGCCGGCAATCACGCAACGAGCAGGCGCGGTATCGGACGAAGCGAGCACATGACGCACGCAATCGAGCGCAGCCATCTGCGGATCCAGACGCATCTCCAGCTTGGAAATCTTGGCAGCATGGGTGACGAGCGACTCATCCTGCTCAGTCCACACGGCGGTGCCATCGGCAAGAGAAGGAAGCGTATCGGCAAGCAGTTTGCCGCCAAGCTCACCAAGCTCCATGGTCAGCGCCTCAGCGTTCTTACCGGAAACCGACGTGGAAGCCTGAGCACAATAAGCACCAGTATCCACGCCATGTCCAATGCGCATAATGGAAACGCCAGCAACCTCATCACCAGCAAGAATCGCACGCTGAATAGGAGCGGCGCCACGCCAACGAGGCAGCAAAGACGCATGAACATTCACAATACCAAGCGGCGCCATGTGAAGAACCTCATCGGGCAAAATGCAACCATAAGCAGCCACACAGAAAATATCGGCTTGCGCAGCTTGGAGAGCCGCAACAACCTCGGCCGTCATACGATTAGCCTCAATGACCGGCAACTCTAGCTCAAGTGCCTTAGCCTTAACAGGAGACGGCTCCAACTTTTTACCACGCCCACGAACAGCATCGGGACGAGTAACAACAAGCGCAATCTCGTTTCCAGCTTCGACAAGCGAAACCAGCGAAGGCACAGCAAAATCAGGCGTACCCATAAACACAATACGCATAAAGAACGTCTCCCCTCAACCAAAGCCGAGACGGCTACAAATTAACAGCGGAAAGCCGAGTCACCAGCCCATCCGCAATAACAATTCAACAAGAACAAATATACCCAAAACCAAAGAAAGAGCCGCAATAAAAGCAGCTCTTTCAGCAAAGCAATTATCAGCGAAGACGCCCCTCCCTGGCCCAACGGCACCCGGGCGAACCGAGCCAGAACAACGCAGTCCCCGGTGCTGAGCGCCCACATATCGTCCCGCGCGCAGTTTCGCAGCGCAGCGAGAATGTTTGAGCACGGGATGATATAGGCGGGCGCCCCGGTGACGGACAAACCTACTCCGTCTCGCCCGGTCGAGCGCCGCGGGCCAGGGCGTCCTGGTACTCCTTGACTGCCTTGAGCCTCTGCATCGGCTTCAGTCGCTCGAACATGGTGTTACCGTGCAGGTGATCGATCTCGTGCTGCAGGCACACGCAGAACAGGTCGCCCGAAGCCTCATAGCGAATCAGGTTGGCGTCCAAGTCGTACGCCTCGACGACGATATGATCGGGACGCTCGATCTCGCAGCTAATGCCAGGAATGGAAAGGCAGCCCTCGCTAAAGGGCACAAGATGGTCACTCTGCTCAACAATGACAGGGTTGATGAGCACGTAGGGGTCGTAGTCGTTCTTGTCGCTGTAGTCGCAGTCGATGATGACGAGCTGAATGAGCTCGCCGATCTGCGGGGCAGCCAGGCCGCAACCGCCGTTCTCGAACATCATCTTCTTCATCTTCTCGGCAAGCGCCTCGATCGCCGG
>NZ_JADNDZ010000071.1 GCF_015552075.1 Collinsella aerofaciens | reverse complement strand
GTCATGCCTTGCCTTTTGAATGACAAATTGTCGCTCTGGGCGGCGCGCAGCGTCGACCGGTCCGCCGTTCGTTAGAACGGCGGAACCCTAATGTTCGATCCAACAACGTAAAGTTTCGCCGGCTTGCAGGTGACGCAGATTCTCTGCGGCAATGTCGACCACATTATTGAGCGTGGCTGCCAGGTGGAACCAGCCGGAGACGTGCGGCGTGATGAGCATGTTGGGCGCATCCCACAGGGGGCTTGTCTCAGGCAGCGGCTCGGGGTCGGTGACGTCGACCGCGGCGCCGGCGAGATGTCCCGACTCCAGGGCGGCAACCAAGTCGTCGGCGACCACAAGGTCGCCGCGGCCGCCGTTGGCAAAGAAGGCGCCCGGTTTCATCGCGGCGAAGAACTCGGCGTTCGCCAGGCCGCGGGTCTCGGGTGTGCTGGGCATAAAGGATGCGACGATGTCAGCCTCGGCCAGGCGCTCGGACAGGGCGTCCATGCCGTCCATGTCCTCAAACACAATGGGGTAGACGAGTGGATGGCGCTTGATGCCGCGGACGTGCGCGCCCATGTTGCGGCAGAGCGTGGCGAAGTGGCCGCCGATATCGCCCGCGCCCAGCACCAGCACATTGGCGTTTTTGAGCGAGGTGACCGGCCCCAAATCCTCCCAGCGATGCTCGCGCTGCAAGTCGTGATAGCCGGGCAGGCGCTTCATCATGGAAAGGACCATGGCAAACATGTGCTCGCTTACGGCCTGGCCGTAGGCGCCCACCGAGCAAGACAATTTGGCGTCGGCTGGCACGGTGCCGGCGGCCAAGTAATCGTCATAGCCGGCGGTCTGTAATTGCAACAGCTGGAGATGCTCGCATGCCGTGAGCATGCCAGGGTCGATGTTGCCCAAGATCACGTCCGCATCGGCGACCTGCTTGCGCGTGATGGCGTTGGAGCTCGTGTAGATAAAGTCCTCGCCCGGAGCACTCGACTCAAGAATTGCGCGATGGCGGTCGTTGACGGGCAACAAAACCAGGATGTTCACAAGCAGTCCTCTCCGCTCGACCTGCCAAAAGGGGACAGGTTTTTTTTTGGCAGGTTTTATCAGGCAAAACGTTCAAATAAAAACGCCGGATGCAAGACGAGCGTGCCCGTCAGCATCCGGCGCATCCACGGCTACCAGCTCAGCAGCTCGTAACCGTCCTCGGTCACCACAAGCTGTACCTCGCATTGGGCCGAGTCGCTGCCGTCCTTGGTGCGCACGCACCAGCCATCGCCCTTGCTGATCTTGATGTCGGGCGCTCCGGCATTGACCATGGGCTCGATGGTAAAGACCATGCCCGGAGCCATGATGGTGTCCACATCGGGTGCCTCGGTGGTAAAGCCCACAAACGGGTCCTCGTGGAACTCCTTACCGATGCCGTGTCCGCCGTACTCGCGCACCACGCTAAAGCCGGCGTCCTCGACCGTCTTTTGCACGGCCTCGGCCATCACGGACAGTGGCAGCCATGGCTTGACGGCTGCCAGACCCGCCTCCACGCTGGCGCGGGTGACGTCGACCAGGCGCTGGCGCTCGGCCGAGACCTCGCCGATGCAGAACATGCGGCTCGAGTCGCTAAAGTAGCCGTCTAGGATCGTGGAGCAGTCCACGTTGATGATGTCGCCCTCGTGCAGCACGTCCGTATCACAGGGAATGCCGTGGCAGACGACGTCGTTGATCGAGGTGCACACGCTCTTTGGGTAGCCCTCGTAGTGGAGGTCGGCCGGTGTGCCACCGTGCTCGACGGTGTAGTCGTAGATCATCTGGTCGATCTGGTTGGTGGTCATGCCCGCGGCGATGTGCTCGCCTACGTAGTCGAGCACGCCCACGTTGATGGCGGCGGAGCGCTTGATGCCCTCGATGTCGGCGGGCGTCTTGTAGAGCGTGCGGGGCAGAACCTCCCAGCCCTCCTCCCACAGGCGCTCGAGGCGCTCGTCGAAGGCGCTGTGACATTTCTTATATTTTTTGCCGCTGCCGCACCAGCAAGCGTCGTTGCGGCCCGGCACGGGTCCTTTGTCAAACATGGCTAACTTCCTTTCATTCGCAGCTAGTATAGCCCACCCACGTGTCCAAAAAAGTTGCGGTGATATAGTTCCGATTTAAGCGGTTTAACAGCACAAATAGGAACTATATCACCGCAACTGATGGGGCGGGATGGCGGCACTAGCTGCTGCGCGGTTTTGCTAGTAACTCACCTGGCAGGGAATGCCGAGGGCGCGCACGCGCGCGGCAATGGCGTCGAGCACCCCGGGCGCCGCTTTAGCAAGGCCAGCGACCGGTGTCTCGCGCGCCACCGTGTAGATGGTCGCTTCCTGCGGACGAATGCGCTCAAGAGCCGCGAGCCAGGGGGCAACGTACTCCTCGCCGGTGTTGTCGATGAGCTTGCCCTGATACTCGCCGGTCAAAAAGATCGTCTGGATAATGACATGACCGTTAAAGCTTGCGAACGTCTCGATCTGGTGCTCGACGTCGTAGGGGCCAACGGGCTGGTCGAGCAGCTGGATAAACGCCGGGTCGACGGTATCGAGCTTAAGAATGTTGTCGTCGACCATCATGAGCGCGTCGTGCACCTCGGGGCGGTCGGCGCGCGTGCCGTTGGAGAGCACGGCGATCTTGGAGTTTGGGGCAAGCTCGTCGCGCAGCGCGACGGCGCCGGCAATGGCCTGCGGAAACTCCGGTGCGGCGGTGGGCTCGCCGTTGCCTGCGAAGGTGATCACATCGGGGAGCTCGCCCTCGGCTGCCATCTCGCGCAGCTTTGCCTCGAGCGCGTCGAGTACCACGGCAGCTGTGTTGTATGGCTCATGGCAGGGGCGCTCGGCGTTGAGGCCGTTCTCGCAGTAGATGCAGTCGAACGTGCAGATTTTGCCGCTGGCCGGCATCATGTTGACGCCGAGCGAGAGACCAAGGCGACGGCTGCGAACGGGCCCAAAGATGGGGCTGGCATTCAAAAACGTAGACATAGGCATATGCTCCTCAAGACAATTGTGCCTAAGCATAGCATCGGCTCCAAAGCAAGGTGTGGGCTCTTGCTTTACAAGTTTCGTTTTTTCACGTCGCTCATGATGCCGTGCCATGAAAAGCCTCGGGTCGGGTAAAGTTAATCTGTTAACAAGGTGTAAAGCAATGCGGGTCCATCCAACCGTGCTGACGTGCAACTGGATGAGCATTGATGATGGGGGCACAACATGGATTTTACGGTCGAGAATGCGGGCACTACGATTGCCTGTCGCGAATATGCCGACCTGGATGTGTCGCCTGATGCTCCTGCCTTGGTGTGCGTGCACGGCGCTTGTGTCGACGGCACATTTTTCGACAGCATCGCTTGTGAGCTCAGTCGCAACTACCGCGTAATTGCCTACGACCGCCGCGGCTGTGGTGGCAGCAGCGATGCGGCAGACGGCAGCTATGATCTTGCCGCTCAGGCCGCCGATCTGCAAGCCGTGATCGAACACGTTGGCGCTCCGACAAATGTGCTTGCGCACAGCGCCGGTACGTTGGTGGCGCTGGAGCTTCTTCGTACCGAACCCCATCTCGTCGACCGTGCGATTCTGCATGAGCCGGCTGTGTCGGCCGAAGGCGTCGGCATGGGCGCAGCTCCGGTTTTGCTCGATATGATTGCGGCTGGAAAGGTTTCAAGGGCGCTCCGGCTTTTCTTGGGAGCCCTCGGCGACTTGGACCCCGAGGCTCCTGGAACGACCGAAGCGGAAGCCAAGCATGCCCTGCGCAACGGCCGCAGTTTCATGGCAAACGAATACGGGATTACTATGACCTGCGTTCCCGATTGGGATAGCGTTCACGCGTCAAAAACAGTGGCCGCCGTGCTCCTAGGCGAGCTCTCGATTGGCACGCCCCGCGAGGCGGGCACGAGGATGGCGGCTGAGCTTTTGGACTGTCCACTCGTAATGGTTCCCGGCGCGCACAACGGCCTGCGCGATCGCCCGGCAGCGGCTGCCCGGGCTGTCTGTGGCATCCTGGGGCTCTAACACCCGCAATGGCCAAAGCAGGCTTCACTCGCAAACGTTTCGGCCGTGTTAACAAATGTGCTCAAAACCTCACGTCTGCGACTTCAATCGCGCCGCCTGTCAACTCATAAAAATGTAACGGCATTCACGTGCTTACCTGCATCGGCAAGGTGTTACCCTTGTAACATTTGGAACCCACCGCTCCATGCGAAACTATCGAAAGGGCCCCGTATGCTCAATAATCACGAGGTCAATCTAACCGACGAGGAGGCCGCCGCCGAGGTCGCCCGTGTCGCAAGGACCTACCCCGTGGTACGTTTGCTGTCGGCCGATCAGATTAAGAGCGAGCCTAACTGCCTGCTCGCCGGCGATCGCTGCCCTTGTCTGCGTCAGTCGAGTCTTGAGGCCTTGACAGATTCCGATGAGGTGTCGGAGCAACTGCTCAACGATGGTGTTGAGTACCGCGCCCGCCTGCGCCCTCTGAAGGTCGAGGGCGAGCCTCACGTCCTGCTGATGGTGCGTCCGATCGATGAGCAAGAGGCTGCAGAAGAGGACCTCGTCTACACCGACGTGCTGACGGGTGTGCGCAATCGCCGATATTACGAGGAAAAGCTCCGTAGCGCCCGCATGAATGCCGGCGTTGCGGTGATCGACCTTGATGATTTTAGGGTCTTCAACGATACGTGTGGCCGTCATGCCGGCGACCTTGCGCTCGGTGCCGTGGCGACGGCCATACGCAGCGGAATTCGTTCGACTGACGAGCTTGTGCGCTATGGCTGCGACAAGTTTGTGGTCGTCATGCCCAATATTCCCTCCGATGACTTCACCCGTCGTCTGCATCAGGTGTCCGATGCCGTTCATGCCACGATTGTTCCGGGCCATGAGTACGTGAGCTTGACGGCATGTATTGGTGGCGTTCGCATTCATGGCGAGACGGTCGATGAGGGAGTTGGCCGCGCTGTCCAGTTATTGAGCCGCGCTAAGGCAAAAGCCGGTACGGTCGTGACCGACGCCGATTCCATCGAAGCCTTCCAAAGCGAAAAGCCTTCGGTGCTTATTGTCGATGACTCCGAGATGAACCGAGCCATTCTCAACGAGATGCTCAAGGACGAGTATTGCATCCTCGAGGCTGATAACGGTCGTACGGCGCTCGATATGGTCGACCGCTATGGCGATGAGTTGTCGCTCGTGCTACTGGACATTGTCATGCCGGACGTGAGCGGCTTTGAGGTGCTGACCGATCTGTCGCGCCGATCGGTTGTTGACAAACTGCCCGTCATCATGATCTCGAGCGAGGATTCCGATGACGTGGTGCTGCGCGCCTACGAGCTGGGTGCTTCGGATTACATCAACCGTCCGTTTAACGCACGCGTCGTTCGCCGCCGCGTGAGTAACACCATCCGCCTGTATGCCAAGCAGCGTCGCCTGACGAGTCTGCTGTCTCAGCAGTACAACGAGCGCGTCAAGAACAGCCGCATGCTCATCGATATCATGGCCGGCGTCATGGAGCTTCGCAACGGCGAGAGCGGCCTGCACGTCACGCATATCGAAAAGCTGACCGAGCTGCTGCTGGGCTGTCTGGTGCATCGCAGCGACCAGTTCCCGCTCGACAACGAGCAGCGTTCCACGATCGCTATGGCCTCGGCGCTCCACGATATCGGCAAGATGTCGATCGACGACGCGATCCTCAACAAGCCCGGACGCCTGACATCCGAGGAGTTCGAGATCATGAAGACGCACACCACCCTCGGTGCCGATATGCTGTTTGAGCTGGGTCACCAACATGCCGGCAATTCCTTGCTGGAATATGCGTACCAGATCGCACGCTGGCACCACGAGCGCTGGGACGGCAAGGGCTATCCCGACGGTCTTAAGGGCGACGAGATCCCCATTGCCGCGCAGGTGGTTTCGGTGGCCGACGTATACGACGCGCTCACGAGCGTGCGCGTGTACAAGGACGCCATCCCGCACCAGGAAGCGATTCAGATGATCCTGGACGGTAAGTGCGGTCAGTTTAACCCGCTGCTGCTCGACTGTCTGCTCGAGGTGTAAGACCGTATCGCCGAGACGTTGGCACGCCCTGCCGATGTCGTCGCGTTTCCCACGATTTAGTTTGACCGAAGGAGTTTTAATTCATGGGTTCCATGCGTGAAGCGTATGAGAAGATCGGCGCCGATTACAACGGTGCCAGCGTTCGCCTGATGGGCGAGGAGATGCTCGCCCGCTTTGCCCTTAAGTTCTTGGATGACGAGAGCATGGACAAGCTGGAGGCCGCTATGGCGGCAGGGGACGTTGAGGGTGCGTTTATGGCCGTGCATACGCTTAAGGGTGTGAGCCAGAACCTGGGGTTCGACAATCTGTATGAGCCGGCGGTCGTGGTGACCGAGGCGTTGCGTAATGCCAGCACCGTTGATGGTGCTCGCGACGGGATACATGCACTGCGTCAGCAATATGCGGCTACGATGTCGGCCCTGCGCGAGGCGGCCGAATAAGTGCTTGCGGGCCTTGATGACTATGAGAGTGGATAATCTCCCGTTTTAGGCCCGGTGGCGGCCCCAAAGTGGGAGATTATCCACTCTCGTTCGATATGTGTCCAAAAATCCACGCTCACCCCTCCGGGTTAGTAAATGGCCTATGCGCACTGGCGGGGCTTTCCGCATGCAATCAATATCGTTGTTCGATAAACTGTTCGAATAACGATAGAGTCGATGAGGGTGAGTGTATGTCTAACAGCGTTCAGCGTATGGCCAAAGCGGGCGAAAATATCAGGAAGCTTGGCTTTTGCATGGCAGCCGTTTTTGCAGGGATGCTCGTCGCTTTTGCCGCGTTGGTTGTTTACGTGATCTGGTATGCGGTTGCAAACGTTGCCTCTGTCGATTCTTTCGGCGTCGTGACGCTTCTCGATGGCGGGTGCATCGTTATCCCAAGCGGACTGTGCCTGGCACTCGTCGTGGGTATTTCGCTTGTCGTTCTGTGTGGGATCAGCCGTAACATCTCGCGAGGCGTCTCGCCCTTTACCAAGACGCATGTGCGGCTTATCCGTGTTCTTGCGCTTGCCTTTGCTGTTAACGCCGCGGTTTCGCTTATTGGTGCCTACGGATCGGTCAATCTTACCATTGGTGGGCTGGAGCTTTACGTCGTGCCTCATTCCTTCGTTATTGAGATTTGCCAAGGCGTTGCCTTTGATGCGGGGTCGCTTATCGGCGCGGCTGTCTGTCTGTGTATCTCGGTGATCTGGAGTTATGCCTCGCTGCTCCAAGAGCAGTCTGACGAGCTTGTGTAGGAGGAAGCATGAGCTATCTCATCATCGAGCTTGAGACGCAGCTGCTTAAGACCGGAAAGACCAGTGCTGATCTGATTCGTGCCACGGGGCATACTCCGGCTAATATTTCAAAGCTGAGAAACGGAAAAATTAAAGCTATTCGCCTTAAGACGCTTCTCGATATTTGCGATGAACTTGACTGTCAACCGGGAGATATTATTCGGCGGGTGAGTGAGAAAGAGCTTGAGGAGCTTATTGTTGAGCGTGCAAAAAATGTCGTGAGGCAGATGCGGGACGGCGGAGGCAATGAGGCGTTGCTTCCGACATCAGTCTTTGCTGTAGATTTGAGCGACGAGTAGCATAAAGCGAACAGCTATAACGAAATATCAGCGTAAAGGGGCCCGTGTCTAACACGGGTTCTTTCTTTTAGATTACCTTGACAAATATGAGTTATCGAAAAACAATAACAACTATGAAAAACGATAAAGGAAAGAAGGAACGATATGAGCGGTTTTGCTATCAAGCAGAACGGGAGGCCGATGAACGCATCAGCGATAAAGCTATCAAAGGTGTCAAAGCGCTACGGGAGACGGCGCGTTTTGCATGACGTTTCCTTCGAGGTGCATCAGTCCGAGCTCCTTGCCCTTGTTGGTGCAAACGGTGCGGGCAAAAGCACGCTAATTAAAATCGTCTTGGGCCTCTGCGAGCCGTCGTCGGGGAGCGTGGAGCTCTTTGGAGGCAAGTCGAAAAAAGAGCTGAGCCTGATGCGGACGCGTGTCGGCTATGTGCCAGATTCCTGCGGAGCATACCAATCCCTCAGTGCGGCTGAGAATCTTCGGATCCGATGTGCGGAATGGGGGCTCGATGAGAAACGTGAGGTTCCTCGCGTCTTGGGCCTAGTCGGGCTGGACGTCGATGAGAAAAAGAGCGTGAGCAGTTTTTCTCTGGGAATGAAACGGCGACTGGATATAGCTACGGCTTTATTGGGCGACACCGACGTACTAATTTTCGATGAGCCGGCGAATGGATTGGATCCGTTGGGCATCGAGAGTATATGGGCCCTTATCGGTCGATTGAATCGAGAGCAGGGTAAGACCATGCTCATCTCTAGTCATGATTTGGATGAGTTGGCATCGGTTGCAACAAGCTGCCTGTTTATTCATGACGGCGAACTGCAAAAAAAGAATCGATGGACGTCATAAGGGATGAGGCGTCATCCCTAAAAGAGTATTACAGGCGCTTGATGAAGGCGGTCTCGCTATGAAGCGGGCGATCCATCCCATAAAGGCAGATATGATGCGTTTGCACAGGATATTTCCGGCGAAGTTTGGTCTTGCGCTTATGCTGGCGTTCGGCCTTCTCTTCGGTATCTTTCTAAAAAACGGAACAACGTTGCTCGCCTTTGGCAATAGCGTTTTTGGGGAGGATATTGGCTTCTGCTGGAATGTAATCGATCCTTCTGCACCCGAAGAGTCCCTTGTGCGTAGCGCCTTTGCCGGCACAGCTCTGCTTGTGCCGCTCATCGTTTGCCTGGTAATTCTACAGGAGCGTGGCTATGAAGAGGGCTGCCGAATTTCTTTGGCAAGAGGTCTCAGCCGCTTTTATGGGGCTCTAGCCCATGCATTTTCGTCTGCTTTAATAATTGGCGCAGCATATAGTGCGCTTTGCCTTCTTCTTTTTGCAATAGCCATAATACGTGGAGGGCATAACTACTCGCACGACATGCTAACTGTATTTTTGCCCGCATTGATAGTCAACGCCGTATTGGTGATATCGGTTGCGTTGGAGACGACGACCATCTATCGGATTACAGGCAGCGCTGTATTGAGCGGGGCTGCGATAATTATTGGATTTGTCATGAGCTTGACGCTCTACGGAACTTACCTTCAGACGCCCATACCGTCCTTGCGATGGATCTTCTTTCTTCCGGGGCCGTACCTTGGAGTCGGATGTGCCCTTGGGTATAGCGATATGGGGCAGCTGACGCTTCTGGGGTATGGCGCGGCAGCCAGCTGCCTATCGGTATTGATTTACGCTCTGGTGAGCTTTCGTGCTGGGGGTGTGCTCAATGGCTCGTCAGACTAGAAGATTCCTTCATTCAGAATTGAAGCATGTGAGCAAATGGACGTACGCCTTAATCCTGGTAATTTATGCGTGCATGGTGGCATTGCAGCTTAATTCTTTCCCGATGTGGTTCTGTAGCCTCCGTGAGAACAGTTTCTTGGGCTTTTTCCCAGACCCGACGCTTCTGCTGTCGGCAGAGGATGTCCTTCTATTTGGTAATGCAGAGGTTTTTCGCGGTCTGCTGTTCAACGTAGCCCCGTTGGCTCATGCATTGTTCTTTCCGTTCATCGCGGCTTGCATTGTGCCGCGCTTTGTCAGTTCGGGCTTTATTGAGGAACCGTGGGGGTTGTCGGAGGCTCGGGGAGGGAAGCGTGTGTGCGCTATCGTTGCGCGAGTGGTGCTGTCTTCTTTTGCCCTTTTGGGCGCGTTTATCCTGTCGAGTGTCGTTTTGTACTGTCTTAACTGCGTAATCGTTTTGGATGCTCAACAGTATTTCAACCTGCATGTATTTTGCTATCGACTTGTTCTTGCTGCCGCTGCCTGCCTTGCATACGTGGTTTCTTGCGTAATCGTTGTTTCCTATTTTGGATCCGGCTTCGGTCCGATTGGCATGCTGCTGCTTGTCAACGTCGTAGCGATCTACATACAGCTCGGGGCCATTTCCATGCTTCCGCTTCCGTCCTCGATGCTCATGTGGATTTGTGGCGTGACCCCGTTGGGGAATAGTCAAAGCATTTCGATTCTAATCGACTGCCTAATTAACGTAGCAAGCGTTTTTACCATTTGCTTTACCGTAGACCGATTGCGGTCGAGATTTCTTTGATTGTTTGTGAGGGGTAATCATACCGAGCATACCAAATGCCGGGGGGCGGGCACCGTGGCTGGTGTCTGCCCCCCGGCATGGAAGGTTTAAGCCTGTGTGATTCGCGAGCTAGCGCGCCTGCTTTACCTTGGCCGCTGCCTCGACAAACGACTTCCACAGGTTAAAGTCGGTCTCGAGCGTCTTCCACGTGTACTCAGGGTGCCATTGCACGCCTAGGCAGAAGGGTTGCCCCTCGACCTCGATGCACTCGGGAACGCCGTCGGTTGCCTTGGCGACCAAGCGCGTGCTCTTACCCAGACGGTCGACGCAGCAGTGGTGTGCGGAGTTGGTCTGGATCAGCCTGTGCCCGCCAACCGCGCGCTCCAGCAGCGAGCCCGGCATGACCTCGACAGGGTGCACGGGGTCGTTGAGCACGTGGGTGTGGCGCCACTGCGTGCGACCCTCGCGCGCGCCCAGGCTCGGCACGTCCATGCACAGGGTGCCGCCGGTGGCGACGTTGAGCAGCTGCGTGCCGCGGCAGGTGGTAAAGAGCGGCTTTTTGGCGCGGAGTACCTCGTCGACCAGCTTAAACTCAAAGCTATCGCGGATCTCGCAGCACAGCGTGGGGTCGTAGGGTCGATCATCGCCCCAACGTTTGGGATTGACATCGGGGCCGCCGGGAATGGCGATGCCGTCGGCGATATCGACATAATGACGGATGACCTCAATGTCCTCGGTGATGGACATCTGCAGCGGCAGGCCGCCGGTGGCAAGGATGGCATCGACAAAGACACTTGCGATCTCCTCGTTGGGGGAGAGCGTCTCGCTTAAAAACGGCTTCGCCTCTTCCCAGCGCGGCGCGACGAGGATGAGTGGGCGGTCGGCGGGGGCGACGTCGACATGCGGGGTGTAGGACGATGAAGTACGTGTTCCGATCATAGGTGTAACTTTCGAGTTTGGATGAGCATGGCGGGCGAATATGGCAATTGGGTTAGTGGCCCTTGATGGAGTTGAGGAAGTCCTGGGCGCGCTTGGTCTGGGGGTGGTCGAAGAACTCATCGGGCGTGCCGGTTTCTACGATCTGGCCGTCGGCCATAAATACGACGCGATCGGCCACGCGACGGGCAAAGTTCATCTCGTGCGTAATGACGATCATCGTCATGCCCTGCTGGGCCAGACGGACCATGACCTCGAGCACTTCGTTGATCATTTCGGGGTCAAGGGCACTCGTGGGCTCGTCAAAGAGCATGGCCTTGGGCTGCATGGCGAGTGAACGGGCGATGGCCACGCGCTGCTGCTGGCCGCCCGAAAGCTGTGCGGGCACCTTGTCGGCCTGCTCGGCCACGCCCACGCGGCTCAGCAGGTCCATGGCGCGCTCACGAGCTTCCTCCTTGGACACGCCCAGTACATCGACCGGCCCCAGCATGACGTTCTGCAGTACGGTCATATGCGCAAACAGGTTGAACTGCTGGAACACCATGCCCAGCTCAGCACGCATGCGGGCGAGGTCCTTGCCTTCCTGCGGCAGGGGCTCGCCCTCGATGAGGATCTCGCCCGAATCGATGGTTTCCAGGCGGTTGATGGTGCGGCACATGGTCGACTTGCCCGAGCCCGAGGGACCGATCACAACGACGACCTCGCCGCGGTCGACCGAGAGATTGATGTCGTTGAGGACGTGCAGATCGCCATAGTGCTTATCGACGTGTCTGAGCTCGATCAGCGGCTGATTGCCGGTGGAAGAGGTGCTCTGTGCCATGGTGCTCGGCTCCTTATGACTCGAAATGGTAAAGCGTTAGCGGATGATGGTCGCGCCGGTCTTGTGCGAAACATAGACAGCGGCCTTGTTGATCGCGACGTTGATGAGGATATAGATGACCGCGATTACCAGGTAGACCGACACGAGGGCGTCGTAGTTGGTAATGAGCACGCGGGCGTTTTGCATGAGGTCGGGGTAGCTCACCACGTAGGCAACGGTGGTGTCCTTGACTACGACCACAAGCTGCGAAATCAAGGACGGAATGATAAACCGAATAGCCTGCGGCAACACGATTTTAAAGGTGATTTTGGCCTTGGAGAGACCGAGTGCCTGGGCTGCCTCGACCTGACCGCGCGGCACGGCGTTGACGCCGGCACGGAAGATCTCGGCAAGTACGCCAGCTGCAGCGAGCGCGACGGGAAGCGTGAGCATCCAAAACGACGGCAGCGCGATCTTGTACTGAGGCAGCACCAAAAAGAAGAAGTAGATGAACAGCAGGCTCGGTACGCCGCGGAAGAAATCGGTGAGCACGCGGCAGACCAGCTGCAGCGGCTTAATGTCGCTGGTACGGCCGAGCATAAGGGCTAAGCCCAGCACCAGCGCGATGGCGCCAGCGGTGAGTGCGACTTTAACGGTGCCCTCAAAGCCGGCAAGCAGGAACTTCCAGGTGGTGAGGTGCGTAAAGAAATACCAATAGTGAACCGAAAGCTGGCCGGTCACATAAAAGCGCTGCAACACGAGGACGACAAGCGCGGCGACGGCAACAAGCGAGATGGCGGTGCCGATGCGAATCTTGGCGCGCATCTTGGGGCCGGGAGCCTCGTAGAGCGCATCGCGCATGGTAAGCGCAGGGGAGGAATGCTTGCTCATCGGATGATCCTCACCTTCTTATCAATGTAGTTGCCAATGTGGCTCACCACAAAGGCCGTGCCCAGGTAGCCGAGCGCCGAGATAAAGAACGCGGCGACGCCGCCAAGTGAGCGCGTGTTGATGTAGCTCACCACGCCGGTGAGCTCTTGCGGCTTAAGCGGCACCTGGCTGCCGAGCGCGGTGGTGAGCATGACGGCGATAAAGAGGTTGGTCATGGGCAGCACGCTCGAGCGCAGTGCCTGCGGAATCACGATCTTGGCGAGGATACGGCTGAAGCTCATGCCGAGCGAACGTGCGGCTTCGACCTGACCGACGCCGACGGTGTTGATGCCGCTCATAAAGTTCTCGGAGCCAAAGGCCGAGCCCAAAAGAACCGTGGCGACGATAACGCAGGTGCGGTAGGGTAGGACGACCTTGAGCGGCGGCAGCGCATAGACGACGATGATGAGCAGTGCGATGCCGGGGATGTTACGGAAGACCTGGACATACAGGTCGCCAAAGACGCGCAGCGGCTTGAGCGGCGACACGCGCATCACGGTGACGGCGACGGCCAGCACCATGGCGATGGCAAACGACTCAAGCGTCATGCCCCAGGTTGCTAGCAGCGCGTCGATATAGTTCTGGCCATAGAGCGACCAGAGTTCGGAGAGACTCATGCGGACCTCCCGCCGATAAGGAAAGGGGCTCCCGTGTGTACGGAAGCCCCGACAACTCAGTGAGGAAACAGTTTACCGCAATAAAGCGCATCATGCGTTTCCGTATGGTTTCGTTGCGGCCGTTACTAGGCTCGCCGCTTAGGCGCCGACCTCGGGCAGCTCGGGAACATTGGTGTCGCCCGTACGGTCGCCGATGCAGATCTGCCACAGCTCAGTCCAGGTGCCGTCGTCCTCGATCTTCTTAAGGAAGTCGTTGACGAAGGCGACGCCGTCGGAATCGAGCGGCAGGCCGATGCCGTAAGGCTCCTTGCTGCCGAAGGGCTTGCCGGCGATCTTGTACTTGCCGGGCTCGCGAACCAGGGCGCTCTGCTGCATGTTGTTATCGATGACGTAGGCATCAACGCGACCCTGCTGGAGTGCCTGGCGGGCCTCCTCGTCGGTCTTGAACTCCTGCTGGCTGGCCTTGGGGGCGAACTCCTCCAGGATGGCGGGGCCGTTGGAGCCGGACTGGACGGCGACGTTCTTGTCGGCCAGGTCGTCGACGCTCTTGATGCCGTCGTTATCGGCGAGCACCAGGATGGCCTGCTGCGTGTAGTAGTAGGGGCCGGCGAAGGAGACGAGCTTCTTGCGCTCGTCAGTGATGGTGTAGGTGGCAAAGACGGCGTCGACCTGGCCGTTCTGCAGGACAGACTCGCGCGTGTCCGAGGTCACCTGGGTGATCTCGACCTTGTTCTCGCCCAGAATGTAGTTGGACAGGAGCTGTGCGATACCGGCATCGAAGCCGCGGGTCTGACCGTCTTTCTCGTTGAGGAGGGAGAAGAGCGTGGAGGTCTGAACGCCACCGATCTTAAAGACGCCGGCGTCCTTGACGGCCGTGGCCCAGGCGCTGGCGGCGATGGCGTCGTCATCGGCCTTGGGACCGTTGTCGACGAGCTTGTCGAATGCCTTAGCGTCGAGCGTGGTGGAAGCCTCGGTATCATTGGAGCTCTTGGAGGAGCCGGCGGCGGAACCCTTGTCGGCCTCGGCGCTGGTGTCGGAGCAGCCGGCAAGACCAAGGCCGGCGACGGTTGCGAAGGTGGCGGCAACGAAGCCGCGGCGGTCGAGAACGACCTGCTGGGAGAGGTTCTTGCTCATGGGAGAACACCTTTCTCAATAAAATCCCTAGCGGTTGAGTAGAGTTATACCCTATCCCGCTCAAATGGGTCAACACGAAATAACTCAGAAACATACTTACCTTATGGGTTATTGCGTCTATCAAAAAGGACAGGCACCTTCGTGGTGGTTCTTGCAGATGTGGTGGCCTGTCTCGCTACTTTGTCTCAATCTGTAACATCTGCAGTCGCTTTTGCCGAGTAGTTGTTACAGATTGAGATTTTCTCTTCAGGGGAATTCGAATGTCTCAATCTGTAACATCTGGACGGCCAAAAGGTCTCTATCTGTTACAGATCGAGACAAAGGCCAGGGACTAAGACGTCTTGTCTCGATCTGTAACAGGTAGACGGGAATTCGGGCCCTAGATGTTACAGATTGAGATAATCGCGTCGCGAAAATAAAAACCTCCGCAGGGATGCTTCCCTTGCGGAGGTTTTCTTACTCGTTGAGTAGTCTCACGGCTTCGGCGGCCATGTTCTCGACCGTCATGCCGTTCTGAGCGAGCAGCTCGTTGGGGTCGTAGCGGTCGGGGAAGCCCTTGGCGATGCCAAAGGTGCGCGCGCGCACGGGCATGCAGGCCAGGTAGCACGCCACGCGCTCGCCCCAGCCGCCGTCCAAGATGCCGTCCTCGAGGGTGACGACGACGCGATGCTCGGCGGCAAGGCTGTCGAGGAGCTTGCGGTCGAGCTCGGTTGCAAAGCGCGTGTTGACGAGCGTGGCCTCGATGCCGTACTCGGCAGCCAAGCGGTTTGCCACGCGCTCGCCCAGCTCAAAGAAATCGCCGAGCGCGAGCACGGCAACGTCGCGGCCTTGACGCACCACGTTGTAGCGAACGGCGCTGTAGTCGGTGTCTTCGACGGGTGCCAGATCGGGGCGGCTTACCAGGCCAATGCCCGGTACGCGGATCGCCGCGGGATGCTCGCGGTGGTCGAGCGACCAGCTCAGCATGGACAGATATTCCTCCATGCAGGCCGGCGCCAAGTAGCGCATGTTGGGAAGACCGCCCAGCATGGAGATATCAAAGAACGAAAGGTGCGTCTCGGATGTGGTGCCAAAGATCGATGCGCCAAACACCAGGATGGTTGCGGGGGCGTCGTTGAGGCACAGGTCGTGCCACAGCTCGTCGTAGGCGCGCTGCAAAAACGTGCCGTACACACCAAAGACTGGCTTGGCGCCCGAGCGCGCAAGCGCGGTGGCAAAGGTGACGGCGTGCTCCTCGGCAATGCCCACGTCAACAAACTGTTTGCCGGCGGCAGCGCGAAGCTCGGGTGTAAAGCCCATGATGTAGGGCGTGGCGGCCGTGATGCCCACGACCTGCGGATCGCGCTCGATGGCGGCGCTGAGCGCCTCGCCCGTAATGTCGGCATAGGTGCGCGGCGCAGGCTCGCTTGGATGGCCCGGGCAGAGCTTGCGGCCGGTCGCCATGTCAAACGGACCCACGTGGTGCCAGCGCTCGGGGTCGCTCTGGGCCGGCTCAAAGCCCTTGCCCTTGGAGGTGGAGACGTGCAGTACGATGGGATGATCGATATTGCGCATTTCCTGCAGCGCGTCGACGAGGGCTAACACATCGTTACCGGCGTCCAGGTAGCGGTAGTCGAGCCCCATCGCGCGGAAAACGTTGCGCTCGCAGGTGCCGTTGCTGGCGCGCAGCTCGGCCAGATTGCGATACAGGCCACCGTGGTTTTCGGCGATGGACTGGTCGTTGTCATTGACGATGATGATCAGGTTGCTATCGAGCTCGGCGGCATTGTTGAAGCCCTCAAACGCCAAGCCGCCCGAAAGCGAGCCGTCGCCAATGATGGCGATGACGTTGTATGCATCGCCCGCCAGGTCACGAGCGTGCGCCAGGCCGCAGCCCAGGCTCACCGAGGTCGAGGTGTGCCCCATGGCAAACAGGTCATGCTCGGACTCGTCGGGATTGGCAAAGCCAGAAGCCTCACCATAACGCTCCGGATCGATATAAGTGTACGCGCGCCCCGTCAGCGCCTTGTGGGCGTAGGTCTGGTGCGAAACGTCAAAGACAATCTTGTCGATGGGGGAGTTAAACACGCGATGAAGCGCAACCGTAAGCTCAACGACGCCCAAGTTGGGAGCAACGTGCCCGCCGACGGCGGCGGAGCTTTCGAGGATGGCGTGGCGAATCTCGTCGCAGAGCTGCGGGAGCTCGGCACGATTAAGAGCCTTGACGTCCTCGGGCGTTGTCGTTTGCGTAAGCAGCATCGTTGTGGGTTACTCCATGCGAATCGAGCGTCGGCGCTCCCTCGGCCGACACAATTGCACAAGACAGTCTCGCACATTTTGGCGTTTGATATGTGACGGCGGCGCGGTAATTCGCCAACTGGTGGGGCAAAACGTTTTGTCCGATGCCATACTGATATGTTCCATGATGTTTTTATCGATTGTGCACAGGCCGTGGCTTGCCGCCGTGAGCCGCTGGAAGGAGGCAGCATGTCCGATGTCGTTCGTGCCGAGAACATCGCACGCGAAGTAGACCATGCTGCCCGTCAACTGGCGCAGGCGGGCCGTCTGGACCTGACGCGCGAGTTTATCCAGCACGGCGATGTGACGGTGTATGCGCATGTGACTTCGGTAGCGCGCGCGAGCCTGTCCTTTGCCGAGCGCCTGGGCCGCGTCGGTGTCTCGGTCGACCGCGCCTCGTTGCTGCGCGGAGCTCTGTTACACGATTACTTTCTCTATGACTGGCACGATCCCGACCCAAGCCATCGGCTGCATGGCTTTCGCCACCCGTTTTTTGCCTTGGCGCGTGCGGAGGAAGATTTTGAGCTGACGCCGCGCGAGCGGAATATTATCGTACGGCATATGTTTCCGCTGGTACCGGTGCCGCCGACGTGTCGTGAGGCATGGATTGTGTGCCTGGCGGATAAATGGTGCGCACTGCGCGAGACGATTGCCGGCCGTCTGCCGCGCAAAGGCGGCGCGAACGATTTGAACGAGGGCCCGAGTGACGGCTCGAGCAAAGAATCGAACGAAAAGAGGAGTGAGTAGACGGTGGGAACCGCGATCGACATGGCATTTGGCGGCGCGACGCTTGCCGCCTGCCCACTCTCGGCGCTGGTGCTCTCGTTTGCCTTTTACGGGTTTTGCGGCTGGGCATGGGAGTCGACAGTCTGCGCCATGCTTAATCACGGACGATTTGCCAACAGCGGCTTTTTGCTGGGGCCGTGCTGCCCAATCTATGGCGCGGGCGGCATTGCCTGCTGGCTGCTGTTGCGCGGGATTCCGGATGCCTCGAGCCAGTTTGTCGCTGCCGCGCTCGTATGCAGCGTGATCGAATATAGCGTGGGCGTGCTGTTGGAAAAAACGACGGGTGCCCGGTTTTGGGATTACTCGCATCTGCCGTTTAACCTGCACGGACGCATCTGCCTGTACTGGGCCTGCGCGTTTGGCTTGGGTGCGTTGTGTATTTGCCGTTTAGTGGAGCCGGCATTGCTGGGGCTGCTTGGCCATCTGCCGGTGCTGATTGTGCGGCTGTCCGCCTTTATCGTCGCGGTCGCGATGATGGTCGATGCGGTGTGCTCGTTGGCCAGCTGGCGCCGCCTGTCCGATCAGCTTGAGCGTGTGCGTGCCGACCTTGCCGACCGCATCAATGAGTCGCTTGCCGACGCCTCCGACTCTATGCTCGAACGTATTCCCGATTCGGCGATTGACTCGGTGGCGCAGACGCATATCCGCGGTCGCGCCGTTAACGCTTGGCTGGCCGAGCTGGGCGACGCGGCGCTCGATGCCCTGCGCGAGAAGGCTTCGATGCCGACGTTTATCTCGGATGGTGCTCGCGGCCTGGCGCTCGCTGCCCGCCGCGTGGCCGATGCCGCGCCGAGCGTGCCCCGTCCGTCGCTCACCCGTCTCCGTACCGGCAAGCGCATGAGCCGTCCGGTGCCGAGT
Organism: Collinsella aerofaciens; assembly: GCF_015552075.1. Taxonomy (GTDB): domain Bacteria; phylum Actinomycetota; class Coriobacteriia; order Coriobacteriales; family Coriobacteriaceae; genus Collinsella; species Collinsella aerofaciens_Y. Next base: position 37,492 of record NZ_JADNDZ010000071.1, on the reverse strand, counting down.
GTGTCGCTCAGCCGTCGTGACCTGCGCTTCTTTAACGCCTTCCCGCGTCTGCGCATCAATCGCTACGAGGGCGTCATCCGAGCTACCGACCTCCGCGACCGAGCCCGCGAGCTGTTCCGCCGCTAGCCAGAACGGAGCCAAGCGCGCCCTTCTCGTTCGCACGTTTCCCGTTCGTTTCGCGCCCGTTGCCGTGCCGTTTCCAAGATTGCGGCACCGTTTCCATTCGACAACGCAGCGTTTAACAACGCCGTATCTGGTCTACACCAGTTGGCCCTCGGCCGCATCATGAGCGCCGACAACGTTCATGCGACCAAGGGGGAGCGAATGTACGATACGGGATCGACAACGTTTATGCTCATCTGCACCATGCTCGTGTTTTTAATGACACCGGGTCTGGCGTTTTTCTATGGCGGCCTGTCCAGGCGCAAAAATGTCATCAACACCATGCTTATGTGCTTTGGCGCCATTGGCCTGGTTGGTGTACTGTGGATTGTTGCTGGCTGGTCGCTGGCCTACGGCGGCGACGGTTCCAGCCCGTTTATTGGAGGCCTTGACCAGTTGCTGTGCCTACCGGTGCTCAACCAGGTGCTGCAGGCGGCCGAGGGCAATGCCACGGACGGTGCCGTCTATCCTCAGATCATCAACATCGCCTTCCAGATGGCGTTTGCCATGATCACCGCCGCTATCGTCACGGGCAGCCTGGCAGGTCGCGTTAAGTTTGGTGTCATGACGGCTTTCCTGGGCATTTGGCTGCTCGTGGTTTACGCGCCGCTCGCCCACATGGTTTGGGGCGGCGATGGCTCCTTTATCGGCGACATCATCGGAGCGCTCGACTTTGCCGGCGGCGACGTGGTGCACATTTCGTCCGGTCTTACGGGCCTGATTCTCTGCTTAATGCTCGGCCGTCGTCGCGGCTTTGGCATGGTGAGCTATCGTCCGCATAACGTGCCGTTTGTAGCACTGGGCGCCGGCCTGCTTTGGTTTGGCTGGTTTGGATTTAACGGCGGCAGCGAGTTTAAGGCCGACGCCGTGGCGGCGCTCGCCATCCTCAACACCGTGACGGCCAGCGCGGCGGGCATGGTCTCGTGGCTTGCCGTCGAGCGCGTGCACACCGGTCGTCCCACGCTGGTGGGCGCCAGCACCGGTCTGGTTGCGGGCCTTGTGGTGGTCACGCCGGGCGCGGGCTTTGTCGAGCCGTGGGCGGCGCTGGTCATGGGCCTGATCGTCTCTCCCGTCTGTTACCTGGCCATCAGCCATCTCAAGACCAAGTTCGGCTACGACGATGCGCTCGACGCGTTTGGCTGCCATGGTATCGGCGGCATCTTGGGCGGCGTGCTCACGGGCCTGTTCTGCGTGCCGGAGCTTTCGTGGACCGGTAAGGGCGGCCTGTTCTACACGGGTGATATGTCGCTGCTCATCTCGCAAATCCTGGGCATTGTGGTGACGGTCGCTATTGTGCTGGTGCTCGACTTGGTGATTGCCGCGGTGGTCAAGGCGCTGTTCCGCGGCAGCCTGCGCGTGGACGAGGCCGATGAGGCGCTGGGCTTGGATGCCAGTCAGCACGGCGAGAGCGCCTACCCTTCGTTCTCCGGACTCGATTAGCAGCTTCCCCAAGCACCGCACCTCGGCCTTCAATCGTCGTTTGCGTACCTTAAGTACGCGGCACTCCTCTTTCAGGCCGATCTGCGGCACTTGGGAAACCTGCTAAGACCTGTTAGTTGCACTTATCTGATCTACAAGGTTGGTCTGTGGCACCTGGAAAACCCGTGCCATGTGAAGGACAATCAATTTCTTTTATTAAAGAGAGGAATTCATTATGAAAAAGATCACGGCTATCGTGCGCCAGGAGAAGCTTGAGGTTCTCAAAGATGCGCTGTTTGCTGCTGATGTTCGCGGCATGACTATCAACCAGGTGCAGGGCTGTGGCGCACAGCATGGCTGGAAGGAATACGTGCGCGGCAACGAACTGCTCGTCAATACCATCCCCAAGGTGCAGTTCACCCTCATCTGCGCTGATGAGCACGTTGACGGAATTGTCGACATCATCTGCAATGCCGCCCGCACCGGTGCCGTTGGAGACGGCAAGATTTGGGTCGAGCCGGTCGAAGAAGTCATCCGTATTCGCACCGGCGAACACGGCCCGGCCGCGGTGTAGAATCGACCGTCTGCCATCCGCAACGTTAAAATGCTGCAATGAGGCACAAGACTTGCGTTGCGGATGGGCGGATTATGGGTCGCAATAAATATCCCGAGGAGACGGTCGCGAAGATTCTCGACGCGGCACTGGAGCTATTCTGCGCACAGGGTTATGAGGGGACGAGTATTCAAGATATCGTTGACCGTCTCGACGGCATGACCAAGGGCGCTGTCTATCATCACTTCAAGAGCAAAGAAGAGATTTTCAACGCCGCGTTTGATCGGGCGATGACTCCGATTGTTGAGCACCGCCGCTCGATGCTTGGCGTCGGTAATATGACCGGAGCCCAAAAGCTCAGGCGGCTGTACGCGCCCGAGTCCGTTGTTCCGCAAATTGAGCTATGGGCACGCATGCATCCTGCGGCGGATCCGGTAAAAAGCTCGCGTCTACTGGCGATGCAGTACCAGGGCTCGTTTGACGAGTCAGCCGAGGGCTGTCTCTTGCCAGTGATCGAGGAGGGCATCGCCGACGGCTCCATTGCGTGCGAATGCCCGCGCGAAGCGGCGGAGGCCGTATCGTTGCTGGCGAATCTCTGGCTGCTGCCGCTGTTCCGTCCGCTCGAGCCCAAGGAGCGAATGCTCGCTCGTGCACAATGTCTGGCGCAGATGGCCGCTGCGGTGGGACTCGATTTGGGCGAGGAAGTGCTCCAGACAACGGCACGGATTTGGGACGTATGGGACCGCGCTGGGTGGTAATATAGATACCAACGGTATGTAATTGATTTGTGAGGGTAGCCACGGCTGCCCTTTTCAAGTCATTAAATACATACTAGTGGTATGTATAGGGGGTGGGCTTATGGCTGGGCTGAGAGACGTCGGCGTCTCGTTGAAATCAAAAACAGTGCGGTCAATCAGGCTCGCGGAACTTCTGGTTGCGCAGCTGTGCACGTATTCGATGCTGTCGGCGCTGTGCTTTGCGTATCCGCTTTACTTGTTCGATTGCAGCAGATCGTCAACGTTATATGGCGCCGCCGTGGCGATAGCGTTCATACCCGGCGTACTCGCAACTCCGATTGGCGGAATCTTGGCGGATAGGGGAAGACATCGCGAGGCCCTCGTGGCCCTCGGCATTGCTCTGATGACTGCATCACTGCTGTCTATCCCCATGAAGCACTCATTGCCTCTTGCGGTCGTCGTAGTAGCGATACTTTGTGTTCAATATGGCGCTCAATCGCTGCTAAAGCCAATACTCCAAATGGAGACGGTGCGCATGGCGGGTGAAAAGAAGGTTGAGCGGGCCACTGCATTGGTTTCGCAGGTGACCATGGTGAGCAATATCTTGGGTCCTGTGGTCGGGACGGCAGTCTATGGGTGCTTTGGCATCGATGCTCTTTGCACAATCGCGTCGGTAACGTTTGCGATTTCAGCTCTGTTGTTTGGTGGCGTACTCAAGCAAAATGCCTCATCTGAAACGATGGGAGACGGCGCGACTCGTACGACATGCCGAAACGATTTTCGGGAGTCGATTCGGTATCTGTTGCAAAATGCATCATTGGTCGCTGTGATTTTGCTTGCGACAGTTTTGAACCTTGCGTTGGTTGGGCTAACGATTGGCGCTCCCATTATTGTTACAAAGCATCTCGGCATGCAATCGTCCTGCGTTGGGATAGTTGAGGTTGCTCTGGGCCTGGGTGGTCTTATCGGCAGTGGCTTGGTCGGCATTTGGCCGCATCGCTTTTCTCTCAATGGCATATGTCGATATGTTGCGATGATCTGTTTTGGAGTCGCACCGATTATTGTCGCGCAACTGTTCGGCGCAGATGCATGCGTGTTCACCGTGTTTGCGGTTGGTTCGGCATGGATCATGGTGTGGGCAAGCATTGCGTCGGTTGAAATCATCGCGTTTGTTCAGCGGGTAGCGCCGACTGAGCTCTGCGGAAAAGTGCTTTCGGTCGTTTACATGGTCCTTTCCTGCGCAACACCTATCGGCCAATTGACGTACGGGGTTGCATATGATCGATGGGCACCGGTGATTGTATTCGCAGCTATGTTGGCGGTGCTGACGTTGACGACGGCGCTGTTTCATCGGCTGAAAAATCGCTTGCGGCGATTGTCTTAACGCGCTGGGGCACCGTGAATTTGCGGAGGCAGTGGCCCGCCACGCCAGGACGGCATTGTTTGGGCATGCCTCTCTTTCGTCTACAATATCGTGCAGACGAAGGAGAGGCATGCCCATGATCAAGATGTTTGCGAGTGACTTAGACGGAACGCTGCTGAACGCCCTGCATGAGGCGGATGGGACCATCCGCCGTGCCATTCGCGAGCTGACCGAGGCTGGCCTGCATGTGGTTCCCGCGACCGGACGCTCGACGCTGCCGGTCGGCGAGCATGGCTTTACGGGCCTGGCGCTTGACGCCTGCTGCTCTAACGGCTCCATCGTGCGCGACAGTCATGGCGAGGTGCTCAAAACCTGGACCATCGACCCGCAGGTTACCGAGGAGCTGCTCAAGGCGTTCCCGGACATTTGCTTCGACTGCTCCACGCCCGACGGCATGTTCTCGAGCGGTTCGTTCGAGATGCACCAGGCGGGCTTTAAAAAGGACAGCCCCATCAAGCGTATTGTGATGCGCGGCATGCGTGCACGTGGCGGGTATCACGAGGAGCAGTATTTCGATCAGTCGATCGGCGACATCCTGCGTCACGATGTATGCAAGATTAACTGTCGCGTGACCTCGCCCGAGCTGGAGCGCGACCTTAAGGCGTATTTGGCCGAGCGATCGGACCGCGTGGTCAACGCGCCGTTCGATCCGGTGATGTTCGAGATCACGGACGTGGCGTGCAACAAGGGCGAGAGCGTGGCCTGGCTGGCGGGCTACTACGGCATTGCCGAGGATGAGGTCGCGGTTTACGGAGACGGCGGCAACGACATCGCCATGCTCAAACGCTTCCGCCACAGCTACGCGACCAAAAACGCAAGCGATGCCGCCAAGGCCGCCGCGAGCGCAACTATCGGCAGTTGCATGGTCCACGCCGTCCCCAAACACATGCTCGCCACCATGCGCAAGCAAAACTCTCGCACCGTCATCGAATAATGTGACAAAGGGACAGCCCCTTTGTCACAGGTGACGCTGGTCTCTTGAAATACGAACAAACATTCGCATATCTAACTGCGCTTTGATAGAATTGATACTGTTGGCGGCAGTTCCATGTGCCGGGCAACGCCCTCCATCTGATGGGAGGTGATGCCCATGACCGATCTGATTGATTTCGTGAGACTTCTGACCGCTTTGGTCTCGTTCTCCACGGCACTCGTCGGGCTTTCCGAGGCACTCAAGCAACGTTCGAAGCAACGTAAAAGGGGTCGCCGCCGCTAAGGCGTTGACCCCTTAATCCAAGCAACGGCGCTGCCCAGCTTTCCAGAACTTGGGCTGCCGTCGACACTATTCTACCCACGAATGATATTTTGAACAATCGGCAATGCTGCTCCAAAAGCCAGGCACAACTGGCACAACCTAGGCGGTCGCTGAATATGGCAAAGAAACTGTCCCTTTAACACATCCAAAATATTGCCTTTACGTGTTGATGCACACGGTGTGCAATAATACTCGCACTGTGCAATAGCGCACAGGCTGAGTAACAAGGAGGACGCTTGTCCCAGCTCGAGAAATGCGATCGCCGGTCCCTTCGCTCGCAGCGTGCCCTTCGCCAGGCACTTGCCAGCGAGCTTGCCGAAAGCGGCGACCTTTCGCGCATTAATGTCGCGTCGCTCACCGAGCGCGCTGGCCTTACGCGCCGCACGTTCTATTCGCATTACCGCGATATCCCCGACTTTATCAATCAAATCGAGGACGGCTTACTGGCCGAGATCCGTGAGCGCATTGAGCTCATCACCGCAGCTCAGCTGCCCGATCTCTATCACAACATCGATGAGCTCGAGCCGGCGCCTGGTTCGGTTGAGTTGCTGCGCTACCTTGCGGCCAACCGCGACTTAATCGGTGCGCTGCTGGGTCCGGGCGGCGACCAGGCCTTCATTAAGCGGATCATCGACACCGCGCGTGAGGCTGTGGTGCCGCGTGCGCAGACGGGCATTTTGGGCCTGGCGCTGGGCACGTTCTTTGACTACTACGTCACCTACGTCGTGAGTGCCGAGGTCGGCATGATTCAGCGCTGGTTTGAGCGTGGGCTCACCGAATCGCCCGAGGCCATGGCGCGTATTATGACGGTTATCGCTTTTGTGCGTCCCGGCGACTTATATGGCCAACCCATCGATATCAACGTGCCGGAATACGGCTTGAAGCTATTGAACCTGCAGCTCGAGGATGCGGCCGACACCGTCGCAACCGTCGAGTCCAACAACTAAGAGGAGAGACAGATGAGCAAACTCGTCGAGGGCATCAAGGACCGCATGGTCGCTGCCGCACGCGAGGCCGCGCCCGCCGTGGTGGACGCCGCGCAGAAGGCCGCGACCGCGGCTGCCGAGAAAGTTGCCGAGGCGGTTGCCGAGGCCAAGAATGCGGCAGGGGAGACGTCCGTCGCTAGCGAGCCCGTCACTGCCGCTGAGCCCGTAGCCGCCGCCCACGCCCCCGAAGGCGCAATTTTCAACCCCGAGAACGCTCGCGGCAACCTGCACCTGGGCATTGACGTGGGCTCCACCACCGTCAAGCTCGCCGTGCTCAACGACGATAACCAGATCGTCTACGCCAAGTACCAGCGTCACCACACCGACGTCCGCGCTTGCGCCCGCGACTTGTTCGAGGGCGCTGCGACCGTGCTGCCGACGGCCCAGATGACCTGCGCCATTACCGGCTCGGGCGGCCTGCTGCTGTCCCAGTGGCTCGACCTGGAGTTTGTCCAGGAGGTCATCGCCAGCAAGCGTGCCGTCGAGACCCTCATCCCGGCCACCGATGTTGCCATCGAGCTGGGCGGCGAGGACGCCAAAATCATCTACTTCGACAACGGCATCGAGCAGCGCATGAACGGCACCTGCGCCGGCGGCACGGGCGCGTTCATCGACCAGATGGCCACTCTGCTGCACACCGACGCTAGCGGCCTTAACGAACTCGCGGCCAACGCCACCACCATCTATCCCATCGCCAGCCGCTGCGGCGTTTTTGCCAAGACCGACGTCCAGCCGCTGCTCAACGAGGGCGCCCGCCCCGAGGACGTGGCCGCCTCCATCTTCCAGGCTGTCGTGACCCAGACCATCTCGGGCCTGGCGTGCGGCCGTCCCATCCGCGGCAACGTCGCCTTCCTGGGCGGCCCGCTGCAGTATCTCTCCGAGCTGCGCCACCGCTTCTACCTCACGCTCAGCCTGGACGAGGAGCACCGTATCGTGCCCCAAAACGCTCACCTGTTTGTGGCGAGCGGCGCCGCCATGGCGCACGAGTCCAACAAGCTCAGCACGTTCCCGCAGCTCATCGATGCCATCGACAGCCTGGGCGACACGCAGGGCGCCGAGGTCGAGCGCCTGGATCCGCTCTTTGCCACCGATGAGGACTTTGCTGAGTTCAAGAACCGCCACGACACCGAGGTCGTCCCCAAGGGCAAGCTCGACGGCTACACCGGCCGCGTGTTCATCGGCATCGACGCCGGTTCCACGACCATGAAGGCCGCGCTCGTGGGCGAGGACGGCCAGCTGTTGCACACCTGGTACGGCAACAACAACGGCGACATCCTGGGCACGGCCAAGGTCATCATGGCCGATTTCTACAACCATATCCCCGCCGGCTGCACCATCGGCCACGTGACCACCACGGGCTACGGCGAGGCGCTGCTCATTGAGGCCCTCAAGGCCGATTCCGGCGAGATCGAGACTGTCGCGCACCTGCGCGGCGCCAAGGCGTTCCTGCCCGGCGTCGAGTTCATTTTGGACATCGGCGGCCAGGACATGAAGTGCCTGCGCGTCAAGGACGGCGTCATCGAGCACATCATGCTCAACGAGGCCTGCTCGTCGGGTTGCGGTAGCTTTATCGAGAGCTTCGCCGTCTCTATGAACATGGACGTGCGCGCGTTCGCCAACGCTGCCATCCATGCCAAGGCCCCCGTCGACCTGGGCAGCCGCTGCACGGTCTTTATGAACTCGCGCGTCAAGCAGGCGCAAAAGGAAGGCGCCACGGTGGGCGACATCGCGGCCGGCCTGTCCTATTCCGTCATCAAGAATGCCCTGTTCAAGGTCATTAAGCTGCGCGATCCCAAGGAGATCGGCAGCCAGGTAATCGTCCAGGGCGGCACCTTTATGTCCGATGCCACGCTGCGCGCGTTTGAGCAGCTCACCGGCGTTCATGCCGTGCGTCCCGACATCGCCGGCTGCATGGGCGCCTACGGTGCGGCTCTGCTCGCCCGCGATCGCGCCGGCGCCGACGGCACCTCGACCATTCTTTCGGCTGAGGACATCGCGCGCCTCACCGTGACGCAAAAGCATGTCCGCTGCGGCCGTTGCTCCAACAACTGCCAGCTTACCGTCAACGACTTTGGCGGTGGCAGGCGCTTCATTACCGGCAACCGCTGCGAGAAGGGCGCCGGCCACAAAAAGCAGAAGACCGAGGCCCCCAACCTCTTCAAAAAGAAAAACGAGCTGCTCTTTAACCGCGAGGTCCTGAGCCCCGACGAGGCCCCGCGCGGCACCGTCGGCATCCCGCGCGCGCTCAACATGTACGAGAACTACCCCTTCTGGCACGCGTTCTTTACGCGCCTGGGCTTTAGCGTGCAGCTGTCCGACCAGTCGAGCAAGAAGACCTACCAGGCGGGCATCGAGTCCATGCCGTCCGAGAGCGTGTGCTACCCGGCAAAGATGAGCCACGGCCATGTGATGAACCTTATCGACCGTGACGTCGACTTTATCTGGATGCCGTGCGTGCGTTGGGAGCGCAAGGAGGATCCGACGGCTGGCAACTGCTATAACTGCCCCATCGTCATGAGCTACCCCACGGCGTTGGCGCTCAATATTGACGAGATCCGCGAGCAGAACATCGAGTTCCTGTACCCGTTTGTGCCCTATCACGATAAGACCGAGCTCAAGCGCCGTCTGTACCAGGTGCTCGCCGTCGACCGTGTGGCCGATGCTGAGGCCGGTCGCGGTCGCGTGCGTGGACCCAAGATCACGCGCTCCGAGGTCGATGCCGCCGTCAACGCTGCCTTTGAGGCCGATGCGCGTTTCCACGAGGACATCCAGACTATGGGCGAGGAGGCTCTTAAGTGGGTCGAGGACCACGGCGGTCACGGCATCGTGCTCGCCGGTCGTCCCTACCATAACGACCCCGAGATCAACCATGCCCTGCCCGAGCTTATCTCGAGCTTTGGCTTTGCGGTCTTTACCGAGGATTCGCTCGCGCATCTGGTAAAGCCCGAGCGTCCGATTCGCGTCGTCGACCAGTGGATGTACCACAGCCGCCTGTACGCCGTCGCCCGCTTTGTGACGATGCGCAACGACCTGGACCTGATCCAGCTCAATTCCTTCGGCTGCGGTCTCGATGCCCTGACCACCGATCAGGTGCAGGAAATCCTGGAGGCCAGTGGCAAGATCTACACCGTGCTCAAGATCGACGAGGTGTCCAACCTGGGTGCTGCGCGCATCCGCATCCGCTCGCTCATGGCGGCGCTTAAAGACCAGGAGGCCGAGCGCCTGGCCGAGGCCACGGCCGCGGGCGAGGCATACGAGCAGGGCGATGCCGCGCCGGTGGCGCCCTCCACGGATGCCCCCGCGTTCGCGAGCCGCAAGTACACGTTTGAGGCTCAGCGCGAGAGTGCTTCGACCGCGTGGCCCAAGGTGCCCTTTACCGAGCAGATGCGCGACGAGGGCTACACCATTCTGTGCCCGCAGATGGCGCCGATCCACTTTGACCTGGTCAAAGAGGTGTTCCGTGGTGCTGGCTACAACTTGGAGCTGCTGCCCTCGACCGATCACGACGCCGTCGAGGCCGGCCTGCGCTATGTGAACAATGACATTTGCTATCCGTCCATTTTGGTGACCGGCCAGATTATGGAGGCCATCGAGAGCGGTCGGTACGACCTGTCCAAGACGGCCGTGGTTATCAGCCAGACCGGCGGCGGCTGCCGTGCCACCAACTACATCGCACTCATCCGCAAGGCCCTGCGCGAGAGCGGCCACCCCGAGATCCCGGTGATCTCGCTTTCGGCCGTGGCGCTCGGTGAGGACAACCCCGGCTTTAAGATTACGCCGGCACTGCTTAAGCAGGCAGTCTACGCAGTGCTCTTTGGTGACGTCATGATGCAGATGCTCTATCGTTGCCGCCCGTACGAGGCCACGCCCGGTGCCGCCAACGCACTCTACGAGGAGTACATGGCGCGCGCCCGCAAGCTGGCGCCTAAGTTCAACAGGCACAACTACACCAAGTTGTGCCGCGAGGCCATCCGCGCGTTCGACACCATGCCGCTTGTGGGCGAGGGTACCAAGCCGCGCGTGGGCGTGGTTGGCGAGATCCTGGTCAAGTTCCATCCCACGGCCAACAACCACGTGGTCGATGTCATTGAGCGCGAGGGCTGCGAGGCCGTGGTACCGGGCCTGCTCGACTTCTTCCTGTACTCCATGAGCAACGCCGAGCTTCAAAAAGACGAGCTGGGAAGCTCTGCCACGGCGCGCGCTAGCATGCAGGCGCTCATTAAGCTGGTGGACTGGATGCGCACGCCGGTGGAGGAGATGCTCGAAAAGTCCCGCCGCTTCGAGGCGCCCGAGCGCATTGGCACCATGGCGGACAAGGCTCGTACGGTGCTTTCGGTGTGCAACAACATGGGCGAAGGCTGGCTGCTCACGGCCGAGATGCTCGACCTGATCGACCACGGTGCGCCCAACATCATCTGCACGCAGCCCTTCGCGTGCCTGCCCAACCACGTAGTGGGTAAGGCCGTGATCAAGGAGCTGCGCCGCCAGCATCCCGAGAGCAACATCGTCGCGGTGGACTACGACCCCGGCGCGTCCGAGGTCAATCAGCTCAACCGCATTAAGCTCATGATCAGCGTGGCCAAGGAAAACATGCGCGCCGGCAAGGGTTTTAAGCTCGAGAAGGTGGCGCCGCTCGCGATGGACGAGGTCACCGGCCAGATGCGTGCCCACGATGGCTGCGTGAGCTGCGGCTCGGTCGACGAGAGTGCCGTGGCGTCGGTCGCTGAGCGCCTGGGACGCGGCATTAAGAAGTAACTAAATTATTCCGACGCTAACAGCGGCTTGCCGAAATAACGTGTGAGGCGCGGTGGCGGCCATCTGGCTGTCGCCGCGCCATCTTTCTCTGGCTTGGTCTGGGGCGGTGCTGACAATGAATGGTGCGGTCAGTGCTCGGCTCAACCCGCTGAGAAGGGGGCTGAGCCATTTATTTCGGAAGTGGGGCACAGGCTTGCGGGTGGTGAGTGGGTCACTGATTTGGCAAGAGTCTGTCAGGCCCTCGTTGTTTTCTCTCGGAATACTTCAAAAAACACGGGCTGACCCACGCTTCTGTTCTGGCGGAATACGTTGCTGTTTTGCATGGAATTAGCATGCCCGTCATATTCAGCTGGAAAGGTCTCCTCTTTCAGCGCTTTTTAAACATCGAGAGAGCTGGCGTGCCTCAAGTTGAATGCAGCTTATCGCGTGATGAGTCTGCGCTTGGGTATCGTTTGAATTTGAAACGCAGTAAAAAGGGATTGATATTCTGTCTTGTTCGCCTAGGCAAACGATTTTTGCTGGATAGCCTATCCTGAATTGAGACGCTTGTGAGGCTATGGTCAGAATAATCCCATGCTTATGAATCAGAAAATCGGACAAATTTTGCTGGTCTGCTAAGTTAATATTCTCGTAGGAAGGGGAAAGGCCCAGATGGTTAAATGCTGAGTTTATTCTCTTTCGACAATATCGAATGTCACAGGTGTTTGCAATTGGATATCGAGCCACCGCGTTTAGATTTGCCGTTGCGCGACTAGCTAATGGGTGACTGCTTTCAACTAAGAGGTTGACTTCGGCATTCAATAAAAAATGTGATTCAAAAAGATTGGTGTCTACTTGTCCAGCGACAATTGCAATGTCGATTTGTCTGTCAAGTAGAAGGGATAAACACGTTCCGCCGTCGTCATATCTGGAAACAGTAAACTTACCGCCCTTATACTTTTTCGAAAGCCTGTTCAGTGTGGGCTGGTTGAACCAGCTTGCGAGTATTGGTGCTAGTCCGACTGCAACGCGTGTCAAACGTGTCTGGGTTATTTTTATCTTTTCACGCATGATTTGCGCATACGCTTGAATTCCCTCAACTGAAGCTAGTACATCTAATGCTATAGGAAGGATTTCCTCTCCATAGTTTGTTAGATGTAGAATACTGCCTCTTTTTTCGAACAGCCTCAGACCAAGTTCAGATTCCAATGCTCGAATGCCTTTTGAAACAGCTTGCGGCGAAACGCTTAATATAGTTGCTGCATCCGAGTAATTCTGATAATCAAATACCTTTATGAAATACTGCAGCTGAACAACATTCACCAGAATTTCCTTAGGTTGAATTTTTAATCAGTCTAAGTGTAAATTAAATAATGTTAAACAAGGCAAACAAATTGTTTCATCTAGTACAAAAAGTTATCAAACAGCTTTTGACTTTTTGACCAAAGTATAACTAGGCCTAGAACGAGAAAGGAGCCATTGTGGATTGGATACAGCCAACTCAAACACCTAACGATATTGCTTTGCTATCAAGTTGGTGTCCTTGTCAGGGCGCAAAATGTCAAGGGCGCTGTAATCCCTGGGGGATGTGTGCCGTGTACACGGGCGGGAATTGCCGCGCATTTCAACATTGCGGTATACACGTTAGCTAGGAGCTCCGATGGAATATATTCAAAAGCCAGTGAATACTCAGATGCCTGCTTCGTCTCGAGATATTTCTACGTGTGTGTCCTGTGCAGCACATATTTGTTGGAGTTATTCAGAGGGAGGACCGTGTGGCCTGAGGATCTGCATTACCAAATTTTGTGGCTGGAATTACTCCTAATGGCAGGTTGAAATATTGAAATATGCAACGGAGTAGAAATGAAACAGTCTCGCTTTAATGTAATCGATAAAGGGAATCAACCTACGCTGGCATATAACTCGTACTCTGGTGCAATCGTTGCGTTGGATGCAGAATACGAGAAGGGGCTTTTTGAGAATGGAGCTAATTGCCCTTCGGAAATTGTCGATAATTTGACGGACGCGGGGTTGTTGGTTCCCGACGGACTTGACGAGATCGAACATTTAAAAGAGATATCGTTGGCCTGTCGCATGCAATCAAAATCGCTTTCATTTACGATAGCCCCGACATTGAATTGTAACTTCAGATGTCCGTATTGTTATGAGAACGGCAAGCGTTATGGCTCAATGAGCGACCGATGCGTCGATCAGGTAATAAAGCATATCAATGGCATGGTTATAGACAATCAGGCGGAAAGTTTGCAGATTGCCTGGTATGGCGGCGAGCCTTTATTGGCGATTGAGACTGTGGAGAAGATTACGCGCGGAATCCGAAGTGATGAAATCTTATTTAACGCCAGCATGGTGACCAATGGCTATTTCTTAGATGGGAAAACGGCGGAGTTGCTTGCAAAAAATGGGGTTACGCACGTTCAGGTAACTGTCGATGGTCCGCCTGAGATACACAATCGAAGAAGATGTCTTCCTTCTGGCGGCGATACGTTCAACCGTATTATTGATAACGTAAAAAGGGCTAGTGCGTACTTTGATGTCATCTTAAGAGTCAATGTTGATCCGTCGAACGGTGATCAGATTGATCGTTTGGTTGATTCGCTTGATCGTAAAGGTCTTCGTAATAAAGTAAAACTATATTTAGCGGCAGTAGATGATATAAATGGGACGTGCGTTAACTCTCCATGCTATTCAGAGGATGAATTTGCTTCGATTGAAGCATCCTGTCTGTCTCGCTACAAAATGACAGGGTACATGGATCCATTTCTTCCAGGCTTTAATCCGACCATATGCGGAGCCGTCAATAAATATTCAGAAGTTATTGGACCAGACGGTTCCTTATATAAATGCTGGAATGAAATAGGATATTCCGACAGAAGCTATGGGAGCATCTTTGAAAATGTAACGAGTAGCGCATCCGAAGTTTCCATATGGAATGCTTACGACTTTTGTTCAGATTCAGAATGCCTTAACTGCTCACTTCTTCCTATGTGCATGGGTGGCTGTCCCTTCACCAGGCTGTATGAAAATAAGACAAGCTGTGTATCCGCAAGAAAGAACTGTATAAAAGTAATGAGGGCGGCCTATGATCTCAAACATAAGAAGTGATGCGGATTCAACGGCGATCTTCGACTATCTGCTATATTTCAGACTTGGGTTTTCTTCCCAATTGCTTCTGGTTATAGCCTTTACGTTGTGCTTAATAATATCTGGAATGATGGCCTCTGTATCCCCGCTGCTCACGAGCGCTCTGGTTGATAATATATCTAAAAAAGCTCCTTATGGTGCTATTAAGATTGACAGTGCGTTAATTGGTTTCGCGGCATTAATCGATATTGTTGTCAGCTATTTAAGCACCCTTCTTTCAATGCGGATAACGACCGTGGCTGCATTCTCGATTGCTCGAAGGAAAATCGATGAGCTCGTGCGGATGCCTTTTGAGTTGTTTCTTGAGCAGGAGTCTGCTGAAAAAACTCAACAGATTTGTTCAGATGCCAATACTGTGGCGTCCTTCGGATTGTCGATGCTCCAGACGGTACTTCTTGCGATTGTCCAGCTAGGTATCAGTTTATTTTTTCTCTATGGATGTTCCACAGCGCTCTTTTGGGTTTCCGTGACATTTTGCATCTTGTATGCAATTGCATATGCTTCATTTAAAAAACCGCTTTTTGTTTCAGGTCTGACCTTTAAGGAAGAGCAGTCCCTGTATTTCGGAAAAGTGGAGTCCCTACTTGCGCATCAGAGATTTTTGTATGTTAATGCGCTGTTCGAAAGAGCATTGAAATCCATAGATAGCTATTTTTCGTCTTTGCTGCACGCCGGAGTCGCCTATCAAAGTGTCGTTTCGAAATTTCAGGCAACTGATTCCTTTGCTGCGGCTGCGTCCCAGGTGACCATTCTTTTGATTTCGGCTTTTTATGTAATGCATGGAAGCATGAGTGTAGGCCAACTTGTTGCTGTTTCGAGCTACATGGCTTTAATGCTATCTGCCGTGAGGTCAATCTACGGTATAGGTAGCAGCGCACAAGACTGCTTCTCATCGATATCCCGTCTAAATGCCTCTAAATTGCCTTCGGCTGCTGCTGGAGAGGAGCTCTTGGAGATCGATTACATCGAACTGCATAATTTCGGCTTTACATTAAATGGAAAGTGTCTCTACAGCAACTTGAATGTCAGGTTTGAAAAAGGAAAGCTCTATGCTCTTGTAGGGATTAATGGCTCGGGCAAAACGACCCTTGCGTACTTATTGATGGGTTGTTTCAATTCGGATTACGTTGGGACTATTTCCTACAACGGTAAGGCCCAAGAAGAAATCAACTGTGAGCTCCTTAGGCAGAAGCTAGTTTCGTTTGCTGAACAAACTCCGATATCAGTAAAGGATATTCTTTGCGATAGAAACTTTCCTTCTATCGAAAGGAAGAGGTGCGGAGGAATGTCTCCCGGGGAACTGGAACAACTGGAAATTAGGCGGGTCTTAGAAAAGAAGGCAGACGTCTATTTATTCGATGAGCCAACAGCATCACTCGATATTGCTCATAAAGAAGCTCTGATAAAAGCTTTGAAGGAAATGCGAAAGCACAAGATTGTCATTGCAATTACACACGATATGGACCTAATAGATGCTAGTGATGAGGTGGTAGAGCTTGGGAAAAGCGACTGAAATAATGCGCCTGGGGGCACGTTATCTACTGGGCACGATGGTTGCTAGCGTGCCGTGGGCTATTTGGGTTATTGCAAAAGGATCCCCCGCTTGGCTGTGCTCTACAGGGGCGCTCTTTTGTGCGTTGGTAGTCTATCTTTTTGCAACTCGGGGCGCTGTTTCTTGTGATAAGCCCAAACGGCGTGGGATTCTTTTGGGATGGCAGTTTATTTTCATCGTATTTATTATTATGGCCTCTATGCTCGATATAGGTGGAAAATCAATATCCAGATGGGTATTGGTCTGTTCGGTTTCAGTTTTGCATGAGCTGTTATTTAGGTACGTATTTTTATTTGAATACACAATCGTCGGAATAGTTCGGCCGTTTTGCATAAGGGCATTTATACAGTCGATGCTATGGTCATTGCTTCTCGTGACTCAACAGTGTTTAATCGGGGCACCCACAAATTACATCATTGCAATGATGGGGGGCTATCTTTGTCTGGGTCTTATTTTTGCGCTGCTCGTGCGAAAAACAGGGACAGTGTGTCCGTCTCTTTTAGCCATGATGTCTCTGGATTTTATCAACATCCTGGCTCTTTGAGTTACGGACAAAACTTCAAAATCTTCAGGTGTTGGTACCATGGCAGATAAAGCCCGCACGGTGCTTTCGGTATGCAATAACATGGGCGAGGGCTGGCTGCTCACGGCCGAGATGCTCGACCTAATCGATCACGGTGCGCCCAACATCATCTGCACGCAGCCCTTCGCCTGCCTGCGATTCGGTTAGCGAGGATGCCGTGGCATCGGTCGCCGAGCGTCTGGGGGCGGCATTAAGAAGTAACATGCCTGCTTTAGGCTGGTATGAGAAAAACGGGTGGCAGCCATACCGGCTGCTACCCGTTTTTACTGGATACATGTTGCGTAATTGGCCTTGCCGGCACCTTTCGCGGACTCGGATTTCGGAAGTGCGGGGAAAAACTCCGAATCTCCGAGCACACTGCTCTTTTGCACCCTTGTGACCTGCGGTTTTGTTGCTAAAAAAGTCGGTCTGGTCGGCGGGGCTCAGTTTTTCACCGCACTTCCGAAAACCGCGGTCTCGCAATATGAAAAACGGTCTCCATAACTCTGGGATAATGGATAAGTGTGGCCTTTCGCCGTATATCACTGTCCGTTTATGGAACCTATCTCCAACGAGTCGTAGCCATATGGTTTAATGTTAGAAACACATAGTTGTCGGCGGGCCGCGGGTGACGTTTGCTTTGATATCGGAGGTACCAAGTATGTTTTGCACTCCGTTCAACAAGTATTGGTCCGGCTAACATGGGTCGCCATGCTATTTCGATAGCCCTTGCAGTGGTCTGCCTGGCTGTGCTCCTGGGCGCTACAGGGCTGTTTGCTATAAGCCGAGAAACGTCCTATATGCAGGAATGCGCTTCCGAAGGGTTTGCCATTGATGGTTTCTATCGGGATGACAAAACGAGTCGGGAAACCCTGGCTTTTCTTGAGGAGGACAACTGTCGATGGCAGCTGGTCGATCAAGACGGAATCTGCACAGACGGGCAGTTTAAGCGTACGGATGACCCCAACATCCTGATATTAAAGAAGGAAAACGGTGAAGAATTCGGTACGGTCCACGTGGCGTATATGTCACGCCGACGCGAGCAGGGCCAGCTCTATCTATTTAGAGATACCAGGGTGACCCGTTTTTATCTGGTGAGTACCGGTCCGGCGTTTACAGTGGAGTCTGGCGATGTCGATCCGGACAGTTGATTCACGGCAATTAAACAGCGAGCGGGGTGCGGGTGAACTGCACCCCGCTATTTGCTCGTGTCCGTATCGCGTCTGCGCCTCGTCATAACTTGCGTCCGTGCGAGCATTCATCCCGCCCCGCATCACTTCACGTCAAACTCCACGCGATCGAGTTCGGGCACGTTGAGGTCGATGAGCTTGCGAGCGACGTGGCGGTCGTGTGCCCCGAGCGCCTCGCTTGTCGTCACATGGGCGACAATCTCGCGCTCGACGATGCCCCTCTCGTCGCCTTCGGTGGCCGAGGTCTCGACGGCGACGGTGTAATCCTTAAAGCCCGGCAGTATCGCGGCAAGCTCGCGCGTGGTTTCGGTGACGCCGTAGCCGTCCTGCACGCCGGCTTGCGCCGAGCCAATAGACCCCGCCGTCATAACGATGCAGGGGATGGCAAAGACTACCGTGCCTACAATGATGCGGCGGCGCACCTTGCGCGATAGCTCATCGACCTCGGCATTTTCCTCGGCAGTTACAATGCCGTCGCCGTTCAGGTCGCGCTTGAGCGGCACGCGCAAAAGAAGCAGCACGGCTTCGGCGGCCAGTGCGATAAAGACCACGTTGATGCCAAACTCATAAAGCGCCGAGAGAAACAGTGGCCCGCTTGCGATGGCGATGCCATAGCCCGCCGCGCACAGGGGCGGCATGAGCGCGGTCGCCACGGCCACGCCGGCGATGAGCGTGGCGGGTTCCTGGTCGCGCGAGTTGCCCAGGCCACCCGCAAAGCCGCCCGCGAGCGCGACGGCAAGGTCCCACACAGTCGGTGTCGAATTGTCGACGATGGCGGCCGTGGTGGTGCCAAGGGGCGAGAGCTTAAAGTACAACGTGGACGTGACCAGGCAAAAGGCCATCTGAAGCGCGAGGCTGGCGACGGCCTCGACGGCAATCTCGCGGTCGAGCGTGGCGATGCCGTATGCCATGGCAAGGACCGAGCCCATGAGCGGGCAGATGAGCATGGCGCCTACAATGGCGATATCCGAGTCGATATCGAGGCCGATGCTCGCGATCAACATGGCAATGATCAGGATGCATAAGTGCGAGCCAGTCAGCCGCGCCCCGTTTACAAAGCGCTTGCGAATCACGTGATAGGGCGCGCGTCCCTCGCGAATGTTGAATGCCTGCTTTAGAAAGCGGCTTGCGTTCTCCATGGCCTCGCTGTGAGCGGGGCGGATGCCATGGCGCCGATGATGGCGCTCACGCAGTCGCTTGAGCTGTTGTTTGTCGAGTTCCATGTCCACCTCGTATTGCCGCAGGAACGCGGGTGCGTTCGCAGCATGTACTCTACACCGTGACGGGCGGGGCGGTCATCTTGACATGGAACTTAGGCCAGCAGGCAAAGGAAGACAGGCCACATGCGAGTGCTGCTGAGGGTTTCGGCAGATACAAAAAAGCGCGGGGCCGGATGGTCTCCGACCCCGCGCTCTGTACGGGTACGTTGTTGTTGGGTTTATCCCAGCAGGCTCAGACCGACGGAGACAAACGCCAGGATAACGCCGACGATGGACTCGCCGCCCAGCAGGCCGCTGGCAACAACCAGGCCCTGCTCCTGGAAGGCGGCATCCTTGGCGGCCTTCTCCTCGTCCGAAAGACCGGCCTCGGCGTCGCGGTGAGCGGCCCACTTGTCGTAGGCGAGCTTAACGCAGGAGCCCAGGAAAGCCGTGAGCGACATATAGAACGGCAGGTACACGCCCAGACCGATCATCATGGCCGGAATGCCGAGCCAGTACATGACGATGCCGGCGATAAAGCCGCCTGCGAACCACGGTACGCTCGGGATGCCCGAGACCATGGTGGCGACCACACTTGCCTGCGCGGCCACAAAGCTCTTGTCGGGACCAAAGGCGTCCGGACCATAGGCGGTGACGAGCGCGACCATGACGGCGGCGGCGACCAGGGCGCCCACGATGCCGCCGATGGCCTGGCCGACCCACTGTGCGCGCGGGTTGGTGCCCAGCACGGCACCGGCCTTAAAGTCGTTCATGACGTCGCCCGCAAGGCCGCACGCTACGGCCACGATGCCGGCGATAAAGAACAGCTTGACCTGAGCGAGCTGCGCGAAGGCTGCCACGATGAGCATGACGATGAGGCCGAAGATCTCCATGGGGTCGATACCCGTCTGCCCGCAGCTCTGCGCACTCATGATGGTGGTGACAAAGGTGAACAGCGTGACGATGACGGCTGGAACGGGACCAAGGTCGAGCGCGATGGCGACGATCACGGCGATGGCGGCGGCGCCCAGGCCGATTATGCCGGCGTCGAGCTTAAGGGAGCCCGAGATGAGCGACTGCTCGTCGGTGTCGGTGGAGCTGTCGGCGGCGAGGCCGCGGACGATACCGGCGACCTGCGGCAGGATGTCCTTGAGTACGACGGCGACGCCAAAGCCCATCATGAGGCCCATACCCAGGGACTTGACGATGCCCTGTGCGGTCATAACGTCAAACAGACCGGCAGCGGTGCCGCCGACGATGATGCCAAAATTGCCCAGCAGCGCGCCGGCAAACCAGAACGCGACGGGGGCGAAGCCCACCAAAAAGCCGACGGAGAGCAGCATGGGCGAGTTGTAGATGGCAAAGGTCACGCCGGGGATATTGAGCGTGCACAGCATACTGGGCACCACGCCCAGGGCGTCGCGAAGCACGCTGTAGATGCCGGCGATGGCCATGGAGCCAAAGAGCTGCTTGCCGGTCTTGCCGCCGGCCTCGGTAGCGCGCAGGGTCTGAGCTGCGGCGTTGCCGGTGGGGAACTCGAGCGCGGCGTCCACGATAAAGTGACGGTGGGTGAGCGCTGTCGCCAGAAGGCCCAAGATGGTGCCGGCGAGCGCCACGATAAACATGTCGAGCCAGCTGATCTGGTTGGCATAGCCCAGCATCCAGGCGCCCGGGATGGTAAACGCCAAGCCGCCGGCGACCATGGCGCCTGCGGACATGATGGTGTGGGTGACGTTTGCCTCGTTGAGGCTGGCGTTGCCCATAAGCTTAAGGAAGAACAGCGAGATGACGGCAGCGAAGACGATCGGCCAGGGGAGTGCGCCCATCTTGAGGGCGGTGTAGGCCGAGCTTGCCGTGATGATCACGCAGCCAAGGACGCCGATGACGACGCCGCGCAGCGTGAGTTGCCCGCGCATCGAAGCGCGGTTCGAGGGATTGCTCATATAGAACTCCTTTGCGTATATCCGCTTCCCCCGGGAGCGCCGTTACGGATACGGCGCGGGAAGTCGGGTTACCAAGGGCCGCCGCATGAGCTCGCAAACGACCGCGCACCAGTATAGCCGCACGGCAGCTCATTTGGGACGGGGCTTTTTTAGCTGCCCCGAGCAAAGCCGAAGGATGATTATTCTGGGACGGGGATTTAAAAATCATTAGGTACGCAATGATTTTTAAATCCCCGTCCCAGAATAATCATCGGGATATACTGCTGGGCAGACGAAAGGAGCGCCGACGATGCTTAATGGGTGCGCATATATATTGACGGTCGACGTGGGCAACACGTTCATTCGCTTTGGCCTGTTTGCCGAGGATTCGGCCGCGGCGCAGGAATGTCCGCTTGCGACGTGCGAGATCACCACGCCATCGAGCATCACAGCAGACGAGGCGCGCATGCGTCTCGTGCAGGTCATGGCCGCACTGGCGGCCGATGCGGGCATGCCGGGTGCGCTTGTGCCCGCGGCTGCTGTGTTGAGCTGCGTGGTCCCGGCGCTCGAGCGCCCGTGGAAGGTAGCGCTTTCCCGTACCTGCACGGGGCGCGTGCTCACCGTGGGGCCGGGACTTAAGACCGGCATGCCCGTGCACTACGACGATCCGGCCGAGATCGGTCCCGACCGCATCGCCGACGCCGTGGCGGCCCGCGCCGTCTACGGCTCGCCCTGCATCGTGATTGACCTGGGCACGACGACCAATATCGAGGTCATCGACGCGCACGGCACCTTTGTCGGCGGCGTTATCGCGCCGGGTCTGGCACTTGGCGCCCGCTCGCTTTCGGCGGCGGCAGCGCGTCTACCCCAGGTTGAGCCCTCGGCACCCACACATGTGATCGGCCGTAACACGCGCGAGGCCATGCGCTCGGGCGTGGTTTTGGGCGAGGTGGCTCGCATCGACGGCATGCTCGACATGGTGCTTGCCGAGATGCGTGCGACCAAGGCCGCGGGGGAGGGCGATGTGCCCATCGTCATTACCGGCGACGATGCCGAGGCGCTTGCGGCGCTGGTCGGCCATAACCTGACGGTCGACGATGCGCTGACGCTGCGGGGCCTCGCCGAGCTCTACCACATCAACCAAAAGCCCCGCCGCGCGTAGCGATGGGGGCAATGGGACAAAAACGTCTCCACCTTCCACCTGCTACAATGGGTCAAACTATTGCGATTTCGGAGGTGTCTGCCGTGTCGGACGATCTTCATCAAACCGCGTCGGGCAAGCGCCGCGACGTTATTAGCTGGGATGAGTTCTTTATGAGCGTGGCCATTGCCGCGCAGCGCCGCAGTAAGGACCCTAACACGCAGGTGGGAGCGTGTATCGCCAGCACTAACCACCGCATCCTTTCGGTGGGTTACAACGGTACGCCCTCGGCGCTCAACGATGACTTTTTCCCGTGGGGTACGAGCGACGACCCGCTGCAGGACAAGCACAACTACGTGGTCCATGCCGAGGCCAACGCCGTGCTCAACTACCGTGGCTCGCTCAAGGACCTCGAGGGTTCCACAGTCTACGTCACGCTATTCCCGTGCCACGACTGTGCCAAGATCCTGGCGCAGGTAGGTGTAGGCGAGGTCGTCTACCTGGACAATAAGTATGCCGATACCGATGACGGCCGTATCAGCCGCCGCATTCTCGACTCCTGCGGCATCAGCTACCGCCAGGTCATCGTCGATGTTCAGATTGGTACCGGGGGACAAGCTCAGCAGTAATATGCGTTGTCGCTATCTGGCGACGAACGCAGCTCAAAGAGCCCCGTCCCAAATTGACTACTCGTGAAAGTCGCGTCTGCGCGCATGGACGGCTCGTGAGCGGGTACATGGCTGTAGTAACATAGCTTCTGTCCGCGGGCGTGCCCGCGTTATTGTGAGAAAGGAGCCCCTGTGGCTGTTAACGAAGAGCTGCTTAAGAAGGTTCTTGAAGAGATTCGCCCCAACCTGCAGGCCGACGGCGGCGATATGGAGTATGTGGGCGTCGACGACGAGGGCGTCGTCAAGCTGGAGCTGCAGGGCGCCTGCGCCGGCTGCCCCATGAGCTCGCTAACCCTGTCTATGGGCATCGAGCGCATCCTGAAGGAGCATGTGCCCGGCGTTACCCGCGTTGAGCAGGTCAATGCTTCCGGCGAGGCCGAGGACCTGTACGACGAGTACGCGCCGTTCTAAGATGCGAAAGCTGCGGACGGTACGCTCCGCGTAGACGTTACGTCCAAATATGCGGCTGCGAGCGTAAGGCCCGCGGCCGCATTTGTATGTAGGGAGCAGGGGATCGATATGCTCAACGATCTCTACCATATGCTTGATCCCGTCGCGATCTCGGCGGGCCCCATCACCATCTACTGGTACGGCCTGGCCTACGTGGTCGGCGCTCTGCTCACGGCGGTTGTTATGTACCGCACGCAGCGTCGTTGGGGCTTCGACATCACGATCGATGACCTGACGAGCGTCGTGGTCGGCGCGGTCTTTGGCCTCATCATCGGCGCGCGCCTGTTTTACGTCGTCTTTTACGGCGATGGCTACTATTGGACCCATCCGCTCGAGATCTTTGCCACCAACGAGGGCGGCATGAGCTTCCACGGCGGCCTGGTGGGCGGCATCTTGGGCGGCATCATCGTGTGCCGCATGTATAAGCTCGACGCCTGGACCATCGCCGACCTTGCTGTGATCGGTGCTCCGCTGGCGCTGTGCCTGGGACGTTGCGCCAACTTCGTGAACGGTGAGCTGTGGGGTAAGCCGACCGATCTGCCCTGGGGTGTGGTCTTTGGCGGCACTGCGGGCGATATGCCGCGCCATCCCTCCCAGCTCTACGAGGCGTTTCTTGAGGGCGTCGTGCTCTTCTGTATTTTGCAGGTGCTCAGCCGCAAAAAGCCGCTACTGCCCCAGGGCACGTTTATGGGCGTGTTCGTGATGGGGTACGGCATCGTCCGCTTTCTCGTTGAGTTCGTGCGCGTGCCCGATGCGCAGCTGGGCTATCTGCTGGGCGGCGTCATCACTATGGGCCAGCTGCTGAGTTTGCCGCTCGTGATCGCCGGCCTGGCGCTCATCATCTTCGCCCGACACCGCAATCGCCCCCAGCGCGTCTATTTGGACGCCTAACCACTAAGACCACCGCAAAGGGGACAGGCGCCTTTGTGGTGGTCTTGCCGAGTTTGATAGGTTTCTAGAAAGGCTTTCGGACTGTGAAGGATTCCGACCTCTCCACAACGGCCGCGCGCGACGCTGCCCGCATCGTCTGGTTTAAGCGCTACCCCGCCAAGCAGACGCTCATCGCATTTTTGCTCGCGCTGTTGGCGACCACGGCGTTTTCCATCGATCCCGCCCCGGTGTCGAGCAACGCGGTCTTGGCGATTGACCCCAAAGCCTCGGGCATGCTGTACGTGTGCTACGAGGTGCTCCTCTCGTTTGCCGGCCATACCGACGCGGTCATGCTGCTTGCGCTTGCCTGCCTGCTCACGCTGCCGTTTCGCTACGTATTCTTTGGCCGCGGCGACGCTTGGCGTCCCTCGGTGATCCTTCCGTCGCTGTTCTTTGCCGTCTGCATGGTGTTTGGCCGCAGCTACGACCTCACCGATTCGGCCGAGATCGTGCTCGGCGACAAGGCCCGCATCATCTGCGCCTGGATAGGCGGCGCGGGCTGGATGCTCTTGGCGGTCGTTGCCTTCTACCTCGCCTTTGAGTGTCTAGATTGGCTGAGCTCTCGGCGCATTCCGTTTTCCGAAGCGCACTTTGGCCGCGTATGGCGTGTGGCTCACGCCGTGCTCTCGGTCCATCCCTTTGCCGGGCCCTTCCTGGTGCTTATGGTCGCCTGGGCGCCCACGCTCATCGCTTCGCTGCCCGGCCTTTTTATGGGGGATACGGGTGCGCAGATTCGCCAGTGGTTTAACTACCCCAACGGTACGAGCGACTACCTGCGCCTGCTCAACCCCAATGTCCTGCTCAACGGGCATCATCCGGTCGTGCACACGGCTATCATCGGTTCGTGCGTCCAGTTGGGGCTTTCACTGTTTAACAGCGCCAACGCAGGTCTTGCCATCTACACCTGCACTCAGTTCGTCATTACGGCCGCCTGCATGGCCTATTCCATCTCGTCGCTGCGCAAGCTGGGCGTGAGCCTGCCGGTCCGCGGCGTAATCTTGCTGTTCTTTGTGTTTATGCCCATGTTCTCCAACTACGCGGCCCTGCTTACCAAAGATGTGCTGTTTGCCGACGCGTTTTTGGTGCTGTTGGTGCAGACCGTGAAGCTCGTGGCATGCGGCCTGCCCCGTCGCGATGCCAATGCCGAGCGTGCGGGCGAACAGAGGCCCGTGCTCTTTGCGCGCCATGACTGGCTGATGCTCGCTCTGGGCGCCATGGGTTCCACGTTTCTGCGCAACGGCGGCCTGGTGTTTCCCCTGGCGGCATGCGTAATCGCGGCGGCGTTTTGCGCATGGGACGCGCATGTGGCTCGTCGTGCAGCCAAGCAGGATGGTGCTGAGCCTTCGGGCGCCATCCCGCGTTTCCGCTGGGTGGGAGTTCTTGTGGTGCTTGCACTCTGTCTTGCCTCCAATATGTACTTCACCAAGGTCTTTATGCCGGCGCACGATATCACGCCTGGTTCCAAGCGCGAAATCCTCTCGATTCCGTTCCAGCAGACGGCTCGTTTCGTCCAAAAGCACGATGGCCTCAACTCGGGCGTCAACCCCACGGTTAAGGAGGACGGCACCATCGTGGAGGCTCCTTGCGACGGCTTGGTGACCGACGAAGAGCGTGCCGTGATCGACCGTGTGCTCAAGTACGAGAATCTGGGGCGCCGTTACAACCCGGATAAGTCGGACGCCGTCAAAAATTGCTTTAACGAGTACGCCTCGCAGGAGGACATCAAGGCCTATTTTGAGGTGTGGGCCCAGATGTTCAAAAAGGACCCCGGGTGCTATATCTCGGCGCTCATCAATAACTACTATGGGTATTTTTATCCGAGCGCTCGCGACGCATGGGTCTACAGCACGGCGCGCAGTGCCGAGATCATGGCGAAGCCCGATAACCTCAAGTACTTTGACTTCCATCCGGTCGATAGCAAGGTTGTGCGCTGGTGCGACCACCTGATCAACCTGTATCGCGTGGCAGTACAACGCATCCCGTTTATCTCGCTCACCATGAGCTCGGCCACCTATGTGTGGATCATGATCGCCGTGGTGGTCTATCTGCTACGTCGTCATTCGTGGCGCGGGCTGGCCATTTGGGTGCCGCTGCTGGGCGTGCTCGCCGTGTGCCTGATCGGTCCCTGCAACGGCTCGACCTACATGCGCTACCTGTATCCGGTCATCGCCTGCATGCCCTTTGCCATCGGCGCCACCATCACCCGCAGCGACCTCCTCTGGTCCTAATTTGGTGCAAAGGGGACAGGTTACTTTGCACTAAGGGGCTGTATCATCACGACGCCTTCATTTTGGGGTTTATCTCGCAGGCCAGTAGGTATATCATAACGACGTTTGTTTATATTGCCCGAGCATCTGCGCTGGGCTTTAGGTCGAAACCGATAGGAGACACGTATGTCCGGACACTCTAAGTGGGCCACAACCAAGCATCGTAAGGGCGCGCAGGACGCCAAGCGTTCCGCCCTCTTCTCCAAGCTGAGCCGCAACATCACCGTTGCTGCCCGTCTCGGCGGCGACCCGCTGCCCGAGAACAACGCCAGCCTCGCCGCTGCCGTTGCTAAGGCCAAGGCTCAGTCCATGCCCAAGGACAAGATCAAGTCCGCTATCGACAAGGCCTTCGGTTCGGGTGCCGATGCCGCCGTCTACGAGAACATCGTGTACGAGGGCTACGGTCCCGCCGGTGTCGCCGTCTACGTTGACTGCCTGACCGACAACCGCAACCGTACCGCCGCCGATGTCCGTTCCGCCTTCTCCCACGCTGGTGGTAACCTGGGCACCTCCGGCTCCGTCGCCTTCCAGTTTGAGCGCAAGGGCCAGATCGTCGTCGCCAAGGAGATCCTGGACGAGAACGCCAAGAAGGAGACCATGATCGCCAACGGTCCTGCCGGTGACGAGGATGAGTTCATGATGGCCATCGCCGAGGCCGGTGGCGAGGACTACGAGGACGCCGGCGAGGAGTGGATTGTCTGGACCGCTGCTAACGACGTCATGGCTGTCTCCAAGGCGCTCGAGGAGCAGGGCGTCCAGGTCAAGGGCTCCGAGACCACCATGGTCCCGACCACCCCGACCGAGGTCTCCGGTACCGACGCCAAGAAGGTCCAGCGCCTCATCGACCGTCTTGAGGAGCTCGACGACGTCCAGGATGTTTACAGCACCATGGACATGACCGACGAGGTCATCGCTGCCCTCGAGGAGGAGTAGCGCCCACACGGGTTAAGCCGTGCATATCTGGGCATAATGAAGCGAGCATGCAAGCCTCGTGGAATAGATGAGCCGGATCCGCGTGCGTATGGCACCGGACCCGGCTCTTTTATAATGATGCGAACCGTTTTGCATTCTGTGGACCGAAACCTGAAGGGAGCGCGCGTGCGCGTACTCAAACGAGCCCTAGCGATCGTGTATCTTGCCGCCGCCATCGTGGCGCTGGGTACGCTTGTCTGCCAGTTCTGGGGACCGTATACGTATCGCTTTATGCTGCTGCGTGACGCCATGCCTCGCGTCGTCGTTACGGTGTGTGCCGCTATCGTGGCGCTTGGCGTGCTCATCGGTTTTTTCCGCCTGATGTTCGCGCGTCGCGAGCCGTCCTGCGTGCATCCGGCGGGGGAGCGCAATATCGAGGTCACGCTCGCAGCGCTTTCCTCGTGCGCCCGTGCCGCGGCAGAGTGCGATGATCGCGTGATGGTTGAGCATATCGAGGCGCGCGTTCAAGGCTCCGACGAATCGCGCGTTCGTTTTAAGGTCGAAGCCATCGCGCTCGACGACCGGGACGTGGCCTCCCTTGCAGCCGCGATGCAGCAACGTATCGAGAAGGCCTGCGACACCATGCTCGGCACGCCGGGCACGACCGCGCGCGTCCGTTTTTTGCCGTCCAAGACTACCGTCCAGACCGTGGAGGTTTCCGGTGAGTGATACCAACCAAGACAAGACCGCCCGCACGCCGCGCCTGACGATCGACCAGAACGCTACGCCGGCAGGCGAGTCCACCGACACCAAGCTCGAGGCCGGCGAGCAGCATGACGTCGCCGCCAACGACTTTGACGAGGCCATGGGTCTCATCAAAGGTACGGGCGCTGCTATCTGGAGCTACGCCGTGCGCCACCCCAACACTACGCTCGGCGCCTTGGCAGGCTTTATCCTCGCTGTGCTGGTACTTACGTTGGGCCTGTGGGACACGCTCGTCATCGCATTCTTTGTGCTGATCGGCGCCGTGATCGGCCAGATTCGCGACGGCGAGAACGGTATCGTCAACTTCTTCGGCCGTCTGTTTAGCGGCCGCTAATATGAATTCGACTGTCGCATCTGCGGCAGGCATAAGGAGGAACCATGGCTTTTAACACGAAGGTCGATGTAGCCGATACCGAGCTCGAGGCGAATGAGGCCGTCGCCGCCGAGGCGGAGGACGTAACGCTCGAGGACGAGGCACTCGTCGAGGCCGAGTCCGATGCGGACGAGGATAACGAGGAGATGGACGAGGAGGCGGACGAGTCCGAGGACTCGCTGACCTATTCCAACGGTGTGATCGAGAAGATCGTTGCCATGGCCACCCGCGAGGTGCCGCATGTTCTGGGCATGAAGGGTAACCTTATGCACTTTGTGCAGGAACAGTTTGGTGCCGAGAACCTGACCAAGGGCGTGACGGTCGAGGTCACCGACGACAACCGCGTGGTCGTCAACATCTCGGTCATCATCGAGTACGGCGCCTATGCGCCTGCGATCTTTGACGACGTTAAGGCGCGCGTCACCGAGCGTCTGGCCGCGATGACCGGCCTTGAGGTGGCAGGCGTCAACCTGCGCATCGAGGATGTCATCACCCCCGAGGAGTACGAGCACCGCACCAGCCAGCACGAGTAACCTACCAAATAGGGACAGGTTTGTTTCGATAGGTTTTACCTGCGAAAACGCTAAACGGTCGACCGCGCAAGCAAAAGTGCGGTCGACCGTTTTCTATATGCCCCCGATGCAGGCATACCGCTCGTCTAACTAAGGGTTGCAATCTTCGCGTTCCGCGTTACCCTAATGGGCGCATTGTTTCCAAATTGTTAACGAAGGGTTGCCGTAATGGCCGACGAACACGAGACCGAAAGCAAGGCATGGGCGATTGAAGCCGCTGCGGCAGAGGCGGCGTCGCGTGCCGCCGAGGAGATGCATCGTCCTCCGGTGGTGCCGATGGAGCGCGTTGTCGGTCGCGAGGATATCGAACGTGGCGAGCGCGCCGGCCGCAAGCGCAGCCAGGAACCAGGCTTTCCGCGCTTTTTTGCCGAGCTCAATCTGGGCCTGGTCCTCACGGCCTTTGCCATCGTGGCCTTTAAAACCCCCAATCACTTTGCCTTCGGCGGCACCTCGGGCGTGTCGGTCATTCTTTCCACGCTGTTCCCGACCCTGCCCGTCGGCGTCTTTATGTGGATTATCAACGCGGTCCTGGTCATCCTGGGTTTTATCTTTTTGGAGCGCAAGGCAATCCTTTGGAGCGTCTTTGCCTCGTTTGCGCTTTCGGCCTACGTCTCGCTGTTTGAGCTCTTCATTCCGTCGGATGTTTCGATGACGGGCGATATGTGGCTCGACCTGTGTTTTGCCGTCATCTTGCCGGCGCTGGGCAGTGCCATTGTCTTTGACATTGGCGCCTCCACGGGTGGTACCGACATTCTTGCCATGATCCTCAAGCGCCGCACGACGCTCGAGATCGGCCGTGCACTGTTGCTGGTCGATATCGGCATCGTGACCATCGCGGCTTTCCTGTATGGCCCGCGCGTCGGCCTGTACTGCGTGCTCGGTCTGTTTGCCAAGACGCTTGTGGTCGACAAGGCTATCGAGAGCATTCACCTTCGTAAGGTCTGCACCATCATTTGCTCCGAGCCCCTTAAGGTCGAGGAGTTTATCGTCAAGCATCTCAACCGCACGGCAACGATCAGCCGTGGCTACGGCGCCTTCTCGGGCAAGTGCGTCACGGTGATTATGAGCGTGCTGAGCCGTCGCGAGGCAGTGCAACTGCGCCGCTATACCCGCGAGATTGACCCTGGCGCCTTCATCACCATCGTCGATAGCTCCGAAATCGTCGGCAAGGGCTTCCGCGGCACGAACTAGCCCGGTCGTACCCTTCGAATCATTGAATAAACCGGCTACGTTGCAAATCGGTCATCTTGCGGTATTTGTCCCCACATTGGGCGATAATGATGCCAAAGACATCGTTTGCGATCCAGGTGATTCGCTCTAGATACGAAGGGATGATTTCGATGTTCTGTTCGCAGTGTGGCGCCCCCATGGGCGATAACGACAAGTTCTGCGGCGTGTGCGGTGCCCCTAATACCGAGGTTAAGGCCGCCGGTCCCGCCCCCCAGGGACAGTCTCAGCCCCAGCAGTTTGTTCCGCAACCGCCCGTGGCGAATGTGTCAAAGGGCTGTGTGGCTCAGGCGTTCCAAGATATGACCAAGACTCCGGGCGTGCTTCAGCGTGTATGCCAAATCGCGTTTTTGCCGGCGTTGATTTGCGTTGTGTCGGTGCTCGTGTTGTTTATTCCCGTTATTGGCGGCATTGCGGCTGCCATCGGCTTTTTGGCAGCTTGCATTGCGAGCGTATGCGGTTCCGGCTTTGGTATCGAGTGGGGCCGTGATCTTTCGCTCAAGGTCGATGACGGTATGGACCGTCCACTCATGCGTTCCACGTCGTTTGGCCTCGGAGTCTTTTCGAGCGTTATTTCGGTCGTGCTCGAGGTTATCGCTGCCATTCCCGTAATCGGTGTAGTGCTTTCGCTGGTGGAGGGCGTGGTAATTGGCGCCGCGGGCTCGTATTCTTATTACGGCTCTTATGCGCTCGAGGCTGCGCTGTTTGGCTCGCTTGGCCTGCTCGTTCTGGCTATGATTGCCACGGCGGTCCTGGGGGTCTTCTTTAAGATGTTCGCCGACATTGCCGTGATGCACTTTGCGGTGACCGGTCGCGTCGAGAGCGCGTTTTCGCTCGATAAGGTTTGGACGGCCTTTAAGAACAATAAGACCAAGCTGTTCTGCGCTTCGTTCCTTCCCGAGTTTTTGACGGGTTTGGTCGCCAACGTTGTCACATGGATCTTGACGGTCGTCTTTGGCGCCATTGCCTCTGTTGGTATGTATAGCTACTACTATCGTCCTACGGGCATTGAGGCGATTGTTACCGGCGGCGGCATTACGCTCGTGCTGTTCCTGGTGCTGGTCGCTTTCGTCACCGTATTTCTAACGGTCTTTGGCAAGATGCTCAAGCACCGTGCCGTTGGCTATTGGGCCGCACGTTATGCAAGTGAGTGGGCCGACGAGGACAAGGACGACGTTCTGACTTTTGTACTGCCCTTCGAAAAGAAGTCCGCCGCTTCGGGTTACAGTGCTCCGGATGCTTCGCCAGCGCCAGCGCCTGAGTCTGCGCCGGAGTCCAAGCCTGCGCCCGAGCCGGCGCCTGTGTCTGAGCCTGAGCCGGCGCCCGAGTCAAGCTCTGACGAGGACCCTCAGGACGAGTAACCCTGCCGCCTGCCATTTGGACGCCATTTGGGGACGGGGTAGAAATGGTAGAAATAGTGCTTGACAAATGAGCGGGGGGCGGGCGTCTTTCCAACGTCCGCCCCCCGCTTTGCTATGGCCAGGTTGTTACGGGTGGGCGTGACGGCTACTCGTCGCGCTTCTCCTCGTGGCGAGCGGCGGCACGGGCATCGTGAATGCCCTTGATGGCGGCATGGCGGGCGGTGCGGGCGTCGTGCACGGCGTCGCGGGCCTCGGCGGCCGTTGCCTTGGCAGAGCGCAGCTTGGCTGCCAGGTCGGGATTGGTCTCGGCAACCGCGGCGATCGTGGGGCCGTCGAGCTCTTCTTGCGTGGGCTCGGCCAAAAAGTCGATGGCATACTGAGCGGCTACCATGGAGCCCTTGGCGAGCACGCTCTCGTCGATCTTATAGAAGCAGGAGTGCTGGGCATAGGTGGCGCCAATCTGGGGGTTGCGCGTGCCAACAAAGGCGAGCACGCCCGGTACGCGGCGCAGATACTCCGAGAAGTCCTCGCCCGAAAGCGTGCCGCGGTAATGGCCCTCGCCCGCGGGACCCAGGCACTTGAGCACAGCTTGACGGCAGCGCTCGCTCGAGGCGGCATCGTTTTCGACCTTGTAGTTGGCGATGGTGTAGTCGGTGAGCTCGGCCTCGGCGCCCAGAGCAGCCGCGGTGTGCTCCACGATGCGGCGCATAAGCTCGGGCATCTCCTCATGCGTCTTGTCGCCGTAGGTGCGCACCGTGCCGGCGAGGTACGCCGTGCCGGCGATAACGTTGCGTGCAGTGCCGCCATGCAGCTCGCCGACGGTGATGACGGCAGGTTCGTAGGGGCTAATCTCGCGCGAGACGATGGTCTGCAGGGCGTTGACGATTTCGGCGGCAACCATAACGGCGTCGTGGCCGCGCTGGGGCATGGCGCCATGGCACGAGGTGCCGCGGACGTCGATGCGGAACCAGTCGGTGTTTGCCATGCGTGGGCCGGGCTCGCAGCTTACGGTGCCGGCGTCGACCTCGCTCCAGATGTGCGCGGCGTAGGCGCCGTCGACGCCGTCGAGCACACCCGTGCCGATCATGAGTTTGGCGCCCTGGCCGTTTTCCTCGCTGGGCTGGAAAACGATGCGAATCTCGCCGTGGATGTCATCGGTCATGTGGCGCAGAATCTGCAATGTGCCGAGCATCATGGCGATATGGCAGTCGTGGCCGCAGGCATGCATGCAGCCCTCGTTGACGCTGGCGAACTCCTCGCCGGTCTGCTCGGTGACAGGCAGGGCGTCGATGTCGGCGCGCAGCAGGATGCGGCGGCGCGGCGTGCCGTCCTCGCGGTAGGCATCGGGCGCGGTACCGCGGAGCGTCGCCACCAGGCCCGTCTTGAGCGGACGCTCGTAGGGGATATTCATGGCGTCGAGCTGGTTGGCGATGTCGGAAGTCGTGCGCTCCTCGGCAAGGCTCAGCTCCGGATGCTTATGGAAGTGACGGCGCTGCTTGATGATGTAGGGTTCAAACTCGGCGGCGATATCTCGGATGGCCGCGGTGACGTCGTCTGCCGCGCGAACCTCGGTTGCCGCCATAATTTGCTGTGCCTTGGTCTTCGTCATGGTCGATTTGCTCCTTGCTGGGTTGATCGCAAAATCGTACAGGCTTTCTCCAGTATGCCACCTGCCGCTAGGGCTGGTAAAGTTGCCGTTTGCCGCTTGGGGTTTTGTAACAAGAGTGGGGGAGTACACTCGGGGGTGTTGAATTTCCTGCCAGAGATGGGGATGTCCATGCAACATATCGATCGGATTATCCGCTCCAAGAACGTCTTTACCGCGCAAGACGGCATCGATACCGCCCGCGAGCTGGCGATTGCCATTGCAGGCGATCGCATCGTCGCGGTCGGCGCGCCCGATGACGTGGTTGCCGCCGCCCCTGCCGCCACGCCAGTTGTCGATTACGGCGAGCAATTCATCTGCCCCGGTTTCCATGACGCTCATCTGCACTTCTTCCATACCTCGGTCGGTTCCTCGCCGTACATGCTCATGGATATGGGCACGTCAGAGGCGGCACTGGTGCAGCATGCGCTCGAGTTTTCCCAGGGCCTGCCCAATGACGCCTGGGTCGTGACCCAGGGCTGGCGCGATTACCGCTGGGATCCGCCCGAGCACCCTACCAAGGCTTCCCTCGACGCCGCCTTCCCCGATCGCCCCTGTGTTATGTATTCGGGCGACGGGCATACCCTGTGGCTCAACAGCCGCGCACTCGAAGCCCTCGGCGTGACGCGCGACAGCGAGCCGCCGGCGGGTGGAAGTTACGACAAAGACTCAAACGGTGAGCTTACGGGTATCGCCCACGAGGCAGCTGCTATGCAGCTGCTGCCGCGCTGCCTGGAGTGGCTGGGCGAGGATCGCATCGCGAGCGCTTACGCCGACCAGATGAAGCGTATGGCCGAGCAAGGCATCACCTCAATCTGCGATATGTCGCTCATGCCCATGCCGGGTTGCGACTTTATTCGCGACGATGTTTACGACAAGCTGCAGACCGCCGGCAAGCTGGGCATCCGCGTCCATCTGTTTCCCACGCTGCTGGATGACCAATCGCGCTTGGAAGAACTCCAGACCCGCTACGCGAACAACGCGCTGCTCTCGGCGCCAGGCTTTAAACAGTTCTTCGACGGCGTGTCGAGCGAGCATACCGCATACCTCACTGAGCCCTATACCAACCCGCGCTTCCCGGGCGACCAGGGTCGTCTGACGGTTCCCGTCGAGCGCATGTGCAAGCTGGTTCTGGCGGCAGCCGAGCGTGGGCACACCGTGCGCATCCACGTTATCGGCGACGGCGCCATTCATGCTGCGCTCGATATCTTTGAGGAGGCGGCAGAGCTCTACGGCTTGCCCCAGCACGGTCATAACACACTCGAGCATCTGGAGAATTTGCTGCCTCAGGACATCGATCGTCTGCGCAAACTCAACGTCATTGCCTCGAGCCAGCCTTGCCACATCACGCTCGACCCGGGTGGTCCGGAGCGCGACCTGGGCTTGGAGCGCAGCCGCATCATGTGGCCGTTTGCGACCTATAAACAGCGCGGCATCCGCCAAGCTTTCGGTACCGATAGCCCCATCACGGCCGTTACCAGCATGAACGTGCTCTACACGGCTATCACGCGCCAAGACCCCAGAAGCCACTGGCCCGAGGGCGGCTGGTTGCCGAGCGAGCGTATCGACGCGGCAACGGCCTTGCGCAACTACACGCTTGGCAGTGCATACGCAGCGGGCGACGAGCAAAACCTCGGCAGCCTGGAGCCCGGCAAATACGCCGATCTGGTAGTCCTGGACCAAAACCCGCTCACCATCGACCCCCAAGAACTCCAGGGCACCAAAGTTCAGGCAACCTATCTGGCAGGCAACTTAATCTACGAGCGTTAACCCCACATCCCACCCCTCAGTTGCGGTGAAATACGGACTAAATAACACCTCAACAGCCAAAAACAGTCCATATTCCACCGCAACTTAAGGGGCACGTTTCAGCAACGTGCCCCTTTCTTGTTCGCACCATCTGCATCGCCATTTTGCTGCACTGACTTTTCTGAATGCCGGGTCCGATAACGTTGACTCAGCTCCCGTGTGGCTCCGGAGGGGCGGGGCGTAAGGTTTATCGCGAGTTCCGCACGAGCCGAAGGCCACTTAATGTGGCCTTCGTGCGAGCAGGACTGCCCGAGCAGGAAACCTTATGCCCCGCCCCTCCGGAGCCACACGGGAGCCACCGCTAAGTTATCCCTCGGCATTCAGAAAATCTAAGTGCTAAAAAATAAGATTTTTTGACTCCGTGTTGTATAACCCGTCATTCGTGGGTACCATTCAACGCGTACGCAAACAAAAAGGGTTAATTCGCGCGGTATAACCGCGCGGCCCAAAAAGGAGGAGACAAGCATGTCGTCTTTGAAGCCGCTTGCAGATCGTGTTCTGGTCAAGCCCGATGAGGCAGAGCAGAAGACCGCTTCTGGTCTGTATATCGCCAGCAACGCTCAGGAGAAGCCGCAGCGCGGCACCATCGTTGCCGTTGGCGCCGGCAAGGTCAACGACAAGGGTGAGCGCATCCCCATGGACGTCAAGATCGGTGACGTTGTCATCTACGGTAAGTTCGGTGGCAACGAGGTCAAGGTCGACGGCGAGAAGTATCTGCTGATGCGCGCCGACGACATCTACGCCGTCGTCGAGGCCTAGTCTCGTCAGAATCTCTGATTCGTCTTTGAACGCGCCCGCCGCATAGGACTCGGAAGCGGCGACGCGAGTCACATTTCTTTTGGAGGATTACCTACCATGGCAAAGAACATTACGTTCAACACCGATGCCCGCGCTAAGCTTGCCAAGGGCGTCAACACTCTGGCCGACGCCGTTACCGTCACCATGGGCCCCAAGGGTCGCTACGTTGCGCTGCAGCGCACGTTCGGTGCTCCGACCATCACCAACGACGGCGTTTCCGTCGCTAAGGAGATCGAGCTCGAGGACAACATCGAGAACATGGGCGCTCAGCTGGTGAAGGAGGTCGCCACCAAGACCAACGACACCGTGGGTGACGGCACCACCACCGCAACCCTGCTCGCTCAGGCTATCGTCAACGACGGTCTGCGCAACGTCGCCGCCGGCGCCAACCCGCTGGCCATTCGTCGCGGCATCGACAAGGCCGTTAACGCCGCCGTCGCCGAGATGAAGAAGCAGGCCAAGCCGGTCGAGACCAAGGAGCAGATCGCTTCCGTCGGTACCATCTCCGCCGGTGACCCCGAGGTCGGCGAGAAGATCGCCGAGGCTATGGAGGTCGTGGGCAAGGACGGCGTCATCACCGTCGAGGATTCCCAGACGTTCGACATCACCATCGACACCGTCGAGGGCATGCAGTTCGACAAGGGCTATGTCTCCGCTTACTTCGTCACGGACAACGACCGCATGGAGGCCGTGATGAAGGATCCGTACATCCTCATCACCGACCAGAAGATCTCCAGCGTTCAGGACATCATGCCCGTTCTCGAGGCTGTCCAGCGCGCTGG
This sequence comes from Collinsella aerofaciens, assembly GCF_015552075.1. Classification (GTDB taxonomy): domain Bacteria; phylum Actinomycetota; class Coriobacteriia; order Coriobacteriales; family Coriobacteriaceae; genus Collinsella; species Collinsella aerofaciens_Y. Next base: position 936 of record NZ_JADNDZ010000071.1, on the reverse strand, counting down.
CCGTGGCCTGCTCATCATCGCTGAGGACATCGACGGCGAGGCTCTGCCTACCCTGGTCCTCAACAAGATCCGTGGCGCCCTCAACGTCTGCGCCGTTAAGGCCCCGGGCTACGGCGATCGCCGCAAGCGCATCCTCGAGGACATCGCCGTCCTTACCGGTGGCCAGGCCGCTCTGGACGAGCTGGGCGTGAAGGTCGCTGACATCACCGCCGATATGCTCGGTACCGCTAAGTCCGTCACCATCTCCAAGGACAACACCGTCGTCGTCGGTGGCGCTGGCTCCAAGGAGGCCATCGACGCTCGCATCGCTCAGATCAAGGGTGAGATGGAGAACACCACCTCTGACTTCGACCGTGAGAAGCTCCAGGAGCGCCTGGCCAAGCTCTCCGGTGGCGTTGCCGTCATCAAGGTCGGCGCTGCTACCGAGTCCGAGCTCAAGGAGATCAAGCATCGCGTCGAGGACGCCCTGCAGGCTACCCGCGCTGCTGTCGAGGAGGGCATCGTCGCCGGTGGCGGCGTCGCCTTCATGGACGCTGCTCCTGCGCTCGACGCCGTTGAGCTTGACGACCCCGAGGAGAAGATCGGTGTCGACATCGTCAAGAAGGCTCTGACCGCTCCGGTCGCTACCATCGCCAAGAACGCTGGCTTTGAGGGCGCTGTCGTGGTCGACAAGGTTGCCGAGCTGCCCGCCGGCCAGGGTCTCAACTCTGCCAACGGTGAGTGGGGCGACATGATCGAGATGGGCGTCCTCGACCCCGTCAAGGTCAGCCGCGTCACCCTTCAGAACGCTGCTTCTGTCGCCAGCCTGATCCTCATCACCGAGGCTACCGTCTCCGATGTGCCCAAGAACACTCAGCTTGAGGACGCTATCGCTGCTGCTACCGCTGGTCAGCAGGGCGGCGGTATGTACTAAGGCCGACAAGGTCTAGAACTCCC
>NZ_JADNDZ010000070.1 GCF_015552075.1 Collinsella aerofaciens | reverse complement strand
AGTTCCGCACGCAAAGAAGGCCACTTAATGTGGCCTTCGTCTTGCGCAGGACTGTTTGAAATTTGGAGGAAACACCCCGGCGACTCGGGGCTTCCCCGGCCTCGCAGCTACGAGAGCGACGTTCTCAGCAACTCGTTGAAGAGCTTCGGGTTGCCCTTGCCGCGGCTCGCCTTCATGCACTGGCCCATCAAAAAGCCGATGACCTTCTGGTTGCCGTCACGATACTGCTGCGCCTGTTCGGCACAGTTTGCCAGCACCTCGTCCACAATCGGCTGCAGCGCGCCGGCATCGCTCACCTGACGCATACCGCGCTCGTCGACGATCTTGTTGGGGTCGTCGCCGGTCTGGGCCATGGCCTCAAAGACCTCGTGCGCTTGGTTGGAGCTGATGGCATCGGTCGCCAGCAGCTTGGCCAGCGCTGCCACCTGAGCCGGCGCAATGCCGGACTCGGCAAGCGACACGCCCGCGCCCTTAAGATAAGCAATCATCTCGTTCACCAGCAAGTTTGCGACCGTCTGGGCCTCCTTGCCGGCCATACCGGCAGCGGCGGCCTCAAAGAAGTCGGCAAACTCCGGATCGCCGGCAATCTGCTCGGCATCGGCCGTCTTAATGCCAAAGTCGGCCTCAAAACGGGCGCGCTTGGCATCGGGCAGCTCGGGAATCTCGCCACGGCAGCGGTCGATAAACTCGTCGTCCAGATCGAACGGCACCAGGTCGGGATCGGGGAACAGACGATAGTCGTCGGCCGTCTCCTTCACGCGCATGACCACGGTGCGCTTGCGGCTGGGCTCCCAGTGGCGGGTCTCCTGATAGATGATGCCGCCCTCCTCGAGTACCTCGGCCTGGCGGCAGATCTCGTAGGCAAGGCCGTCGTGCAGGCTCTTAAACGAGTTGAGGTTCTTGAGCTCGGTCTTGGTGCCCAGCTTGGTCTCTCCGCGGCGGCGCAGCGACACGTTGCCGTCGCAGCGCATGGAACCCTTCTCCATGGAGCAGTCCGAAATGCCCAGCGTCACGAAAATGCGACGGAGCTTCTCCATAAACAGGCGCGCTTCCTCGGGCGTGCGCAGGTCGGGCTCGGTGACGAGCTCAATCAGCGGCGTGCCGCAGCGGTTGTAGTCGACGAGCGACTCGGCCGCGGCGGTAATGCGGCCCTCGGCGCCGCCCACGTGGACCATCTTGGCGGCGTCCTCCTCCATGTGGATGCGCAGGATGCGGATGGGCACCGTGTAGGAACCGTCCTCGCGACGCTCGGGCATCTGCAGGTTGGACGCGTCGTAGCTGGCCAGGTGGCCGGCACGTTGATTGCCCTCGCGCATGGTAGAGGACATGGACGTGGACAGGCCCTCGGCGTTGGCCGAGGCGCTCGCCAGGCTCTGGGCCTCGGCCTCGCCAAACGCGCAGTCGGGGCGCTCGGCGGCACCGCGACCGGTCACGTCCAGGTCCAGATGGCCGTACATGGCAAAGGCGACCGGACCCTGCGTGGTCTGGAAGTTCTTGGCCATATCGGGATAGAAGTAGTGCTTGCGGTAGAACATCGAGTGGCGCTGGATCTCGCAGTTGGTGGCGAGACCGGCCTTGACGATGCTCTCGATGGCGCGCTTGTTGGGCACCGGCAGGGCGCCGGGCAGGCCCAGGCACACCGGGCACACGTTAGCGTTGGGCTCGTCATCGTGGCTGAGCTTGCAGTTGCAGAACATCTTGGTATCGAGTGCGGTGAGCTCGGTATGGATCTCCAGGCCGATCACGGCCTCCCAATCCTGCAGGACCTCGGAAAGCTCCTTCATTACAGCTCGCCTCCCTTCCCGGCAAAATCGGGCGCGACGGAAAGCGCGGGCGCACCCGTGGCGGCATCGGCAAAGCCGCGCTCAAGGGCGCGGGCAAACGTGAGCAGCTGACGGTCCTTAAAGGCCGGACCCACCAGCTGGGCAGAAACGGGCAGCTTGCTGTCCTCGCCCAGACCCAGCGGCACCGAGATACCACCGTTGCCGCAAATGTTGAGCGAGATGGTGTACAGGTCGGAGAGGTACATCTGCGTGGGGTCGCTGATCTCGCCAAACTTAAAGGCCGTGCGCGGCGAGGCGGGCATGAGGATGGTGTCCACCTTGGCATACGCGGCGTCGTAGTCCTGCGTGATGAGCGTGCGGGCCTTTTGCGCAGCGTAGTAGTACTTGTCGTACACGCCCGAGCTCAGCAGGTAGGCGCCAAGCATCTGACGGCGCTTGGCCTCGGCGCCAAAGCCGTGGGCGCGCGAAAGCGAGCTCTGGTCGGACAGGTTGGCGCAGCCCTCCTCCTGATAGCCGTAGCGGATGCCGTCAAAGCGGGCCAGGTTGGAGAACGCCTCGGCCGGGCCGATGACGTAGTAGGCGGCGATGGCGGCGTCCAGGTGCGGCAGGTCGACCTCGACCAGCTCGGCACCCTGGTTCTGCAGCTCCTGGGCGGCGCGCTGAACAGCGGCCTTGACCTCGGGCGTCAGGCCCTCAGCCTCCATGAACGCGGGGATGATGCCCACGCGCTTGCCCTCGATGCTGTCGTTGAGGTGCTCGGTAAAGTCGACGGCACAGTCCTGGCTGGTGCAGTCGTACGGATCGTGGCCCGCGCCGGTAAGCGCGTTCATGGCCAGCGCGACGTCCTCGACCGTACGGCCGAAGGGGCCAACCTGGTCGAGCGACGAGCCAAAGGCCACCACGCCGTAACGGCTCACGGCGCCGTACGTGGGCTTAAGGCCCACCACGCCGCAGAGCGCCGCCGGCTGGCGGATGGAGCCGCCGGTGTCCGAACCCAGCGAGAGCGCGACCTCGCCCGCGGCAACGGCGGCAGCGGAGCCGCCCGAGGAGCCGCCGGGCACGCGCTCGGTATCCCAGGGGTTGTTGGTACGGTGGAAGGCCGAGCTCTCGGTAGAGCTACCAAAGGCGAACTCGTCCATGTTGACCTTGCCCATGGGCAGGCAGCCGGCGTCGAGCATACGCTGGACGCAGGTGGCGGTGTAGACGCTCTGGTAATCCCCGAGCATGCGGGAAGCGCAGGTGGTGCGCGTACCCACGAGGTTCATGTTGTCCTTGATGGCCAGCGGCACGCCCGCGAGCGGGGGCAGCGGCTTTCCGGCGGCACGGTCGGCATCCACGCGCGCGGCGGCCTCGAGCGCGAGCTCGGGCGACACCTGCAGGAACGCCTGGACCCCGCCCTCGCGCGCCTCAACGGCGGCAAGGGAGGCCTGAGCCACCTCGGTAGCGGTAAAGTCACCGGCGGCAACGCCCGCGGCAACCTGGGCGGCGGTAAGGGAATCGAAGCTCTGGGCCATTACTCGCTCTCCCCCTCTCCCAAAATGGACGGCACGCGGAAGTAGCGGTCACGCGCGCTGCCGGCGTTCTCGAGCGCAACGTCGAGCGGCAGGTCGCGCTCGGGCTCGCGCAGGTCATCGCCCATCACGTTGGACAGGCTTCCGATGGGATGGAACGTGGGCTCCACGTCGGGCAAGTCATATTGCAAGACGGGCTCGAGCATCCGGACGGCGTCGTTCATGTAGGACGTCATCTGGGTGAGCTCGTCATCGGTCAGTGCGATCTTTGCGTACTCGGCGATGCCGCGCACGTCTTTCTCGCTGAGTGCCATAGGCGCTCCCTTCCGCATAACAGATAAACCGCTCTAGTATACAAGGCAACGCCGCTTGGAGCAGGCGCTTTACCTAAATGCAGCGAAAACGTAACGAGGGCGGCGGGCTGGCAGGCGGCGGGCTGGCGGTTCTGCAGCGAAACCGCACCGCCCACAGCGAAAACCATCACAACATTCGATACTTTTCGCCAAAATCGCGATTTTCATCGAATGTTGTGATGGTTTGGAAGCCCCCCGACCACCACAAAGGTGCCTGTCCCCATTGTGGTGGTTCTGGAGAATGTCTTATGCCGAGGCCTTGGCCTTGCGGCGCTTGCGGACCGCGTGGATCACGATGTCCAGCAGCAGCAGCACAATGGCCACGACCACGATGAGCACGGCGAACTCGCGCTTGCCCCAGTGGCGGCCGGCCAGCGACTTTTGCTTGTCTACGTCCTTCTTGTTGTACTTGGTGCGCACGCAATGCACCAGCAGACGGTGGTCGTTCACGCCGTAGGGCGTGCAGGTAACGAGCGTCACCTTGTCGGCGCCGGGCTCGATGGTCAGCGACTCCATCTCCTCGGGCAACACGACCTCGGAGTCCACCATCTTGTAGGCGAGCGTCTTGTTCATGGTGTGCAGCAGCACCAGGTCGCCGGACTCCAACGAATGAATGTCGTCGAACATGCTCAAGTTGCGCATGCCCGAGTGCGCGGTGAGCACGCAATGCGTCGAGGTGCCGCCCACCGGCAGGCTCGTGCCCTCCAAGTGGCCGACGCCCGCCATGAGGACTTCCTCGCTCGTGCCATGGTAAATGGGCATGCTCACGTCGATGGAGGGGATTTCGACCCAGCTCATCATGGGGTCGCGGTCAAAGATGAGCTGCTGGTCGTAGGGTTCGATCTGGTCGGCGGGAAGCTCGGTGGCCTCGCCCGCCAGTTGCTCGTTATAGGAGCGCGCCTGTAGCAGGATGCGCTCGCGCTCCTCTTCCGACAGCGCGTCCACGGTGCTGGACACGGTGCTGATCTGGTTGAACACGCCCGAAGCTTCGAGCCGGTCCAAGATCCACGGCCAGGTCATAAGGCCCACGCCAATAAGGATGATGACGATGGTGACGAGCCGATCAGCCCAGCGCGGCAGTCGCTTGCGGCGGCGCTTGGGCTTTGGTTGAGGTTTGGGCTGAGGGCTTGAGCCGCCGTTGTCCGCAGCGTTATTGCTCTTCATATGTTTGGCGCCCTGCACCATCGCCGGTCACTCCTCTACAACTCAAGTTGTCTAAACAAATAATAGCCGATTAGCGAACTTCTGCCGCGGGTAACGCAGCTAGGACCGAAACGCCGCCTACGGTTCGAATTCTTGAAGGCCTTCTACAGCGCTTCTTGCCATGGATATTCCTTTCCAAACATGCGATCGACTTCGAGCTGAATTCGCTCATCGTCGATTGCCGCCAAAGATAGCGCAAGCGAAATGTCGTCGACGCGGGAGGAGTCGGCAAACACGGGCGCATAGCGCCACACTTGGATCAACGCCGTTTCGTTATCCGGCAACTCCCCGTCTGCGACTTCGAGGTTGCTCAGTTGACGCCATGCACTTCTTAAGACGGCCTTTTGTTCCATACCCGGCGTAGCGAGCATGGAACGCGCAGCGAGCGCCGTCTCCCCGGCGTCAGCAAGATAGTCGATCCGCGGCGTCTTCCTTGCAAAACAGACCTTCGAGACTGGCGAGGAGAGCTCTGCCATGTGCTCGCTGAGCAGAAGATCAACGGCAACAGGGAACACAACGACACGTCGCTCGCGACGCTCGCGCTTCGCGAGCCCCCTGTCAACAAGCTCGGTTATGGCCTCACTCGCGCGGCTTGCCGAAATCCCAAGCGCACGACAAAGGTCATAGGGACGATATGGCTCCTGGGCTGCTCCCCAGATTGCGGCAGCCTGCGCGTTGGGCGACATCTTGGTCGCGTGATTGCGAAACCGGGCACCGCCCCTCTCCGTGCAAGCTGTGCCCATAAATGGAAGAAAAGCCTGTCTACCGGGACAGACAAAGGGAATCCCTTGTGCGACCAATGCTTTGCGCTGACGTGCATCGGCATCAGGAAACGAAACGACAACAGGAGTCTCCGCACGCAAGGCTAGCTGACTATAGACCCTCTTAGCCTCGGGAAGCCCGACGCCAGTAGGCAAACTTGCAAGCAAAAACGAAAAACCGTTTGCGTCAACAACGCGGACCTCAATCGCACGCAGATGCAGCGGCAAGCGTGCGGATCCAGGCCAAACTTTGGCCTTGGCGGAGAGGCCTAGTGCTTCTTGTAAGTAGATTAGCGCTTCGTTCATTTCCATCGTTTTCGTTTGATTCCAGTTTTAATTGGAATTGTACATTATTTTCGGAATTAACGAGATTCCTTTCGTGCATAAGCCAGCATTTGAGTTTTCAAAATGTCCCGGATCGGCGGGGCGATTCGGGATACAATGTCTATAGAAAACGACGCACCCCGCGTAAGTGTTGAGAGCGCGGGCGGCCTAGTTTTCAGCTTTTGTTAAATGCCCGGAATCCGACCCCCGGGCATTCTTATTTGCGCTTGTTGCGGCGCAAATGCCTTCCACCGTCCGCACTGCGCGTGCGCCTACGGACCTTAAACCGAACTTCATACGAGTCAAGAAACGCGATGACGGATGAGTCCGCATCGGACGGTGGAGGCTGCCTGTGTTATCCAAAAAGAACGGGGCAAACTCCAGTGCGGAGTCTGCCCCGAAAAGAGAATAGCAAAGCAAGAACGTGGATGGACGAGAAAAGTGTCCGCAAGTCTCATGGCCATCACATCCCACCTGCCAAAGGGATGGGTGAGCGAGCGTTACTCCTGCTCGGACTCCTCAGCCTGCTTACGGCTGCGGATGAGGTGCGCCACGCCGATGCACAGCACCGCGCCACCAGCGATCCAGGTGAAGGTCACGCCGTTGAGACCGGTGAGCGGGAGGTTGGAGCCCTTCTTGTTCTTGACGGTAAGGGTGACGGTGCCGCCGTCGACTGACGGGGTAACCATGGTAGCGGAGTCAGGTTTCTGCACAGTAACCTTCAGCGTATTTACAGCTGTTTTTTCGTCGAGCGCCACACCCTCGTCTTTATTAAGCCCCTCAGGCTTGATAGTGAAGGTAAAGTCGTCCAGCGTATTGTAGCCAGGGTTACTGCCCTCGACCTCGTGCACCGTGTAGGTACCAGCATCGAGACCCTTGACATTAATCTTGCCGCCATTCGCCGTTTTGAACTTATAGGCCTCATTGACAAGAGTGCCTTCGCTGCCGACATACATATCCTTGGAGCCAACATCGTCAGGATCGGTTGCTTGGATGGTGAACTCTACATTGTCAATCTTAGTAGTATCAGAATCAGCATCCTGCTTGATAAGCTTAAGCGCGTAGGTGTAGTCGCGGACGGTATCGGGCACAGACTCACCCGTTCCTTCGCCCATGGGATTGTTGGAATAAATGAGTTTTACGGCGTTGTCGTTACCTGTGCCGCCGACAGTAACGTTCGTAGCCTTCGTGGGATCAAGCATAGCGGTGTAAGTGACAACGACATTGGAGCTACCGTCGAGCGCCGCGTTAGCCTGTTCCGCAGCGGTCTTGAGGTCGGCAAACTTTACAGTCAACGTGTTAGTTGCATCAATCGAAACATCGTAACCGGTCTTGGCGCCAGGAGTCGTGTTGGGTGAAAGGATCGTATCACCGATTTTAACGATGACGCTGCTAGCATCTGCCGTCAGACCGTCAGAAAGCTTATCGCTGAACTCATAATGGTAAGTATCGAACGTTGCGATATTGCTGGCAACGGTGCCAGTCAGCTTATATTCAACTTTCTGGCCCATCTGCGAGTCGGCCTTGTCGGCCCAATTGCTGCCGTCGTCGTTTTTGACTTTCTTCACAACTGTGGGAATGCTGGTCTTCTCGGTAACGGTCACGAGAGCGTCGCCGACAACAGCGAAGATCGGCGAAGTACCAGTATTCTTCTTCACTTCCTGATCGGTGCTCAAGGTGCTCTCGTCAGTCACAAAGAGATAATAGCCTTGCAGGGCATTTCCGTTCCCGTCCTGGGGCTTAAAGACATCGTCGGTGGTAAAGGAAGAACCCGTCTGGCCTACGCTCTTCACGACCTCCTTTGCCAACCCGTTGAACAGATTGTCGGTTTCAATGGGGGTCGTCTCGCCGGTGCCATCTGCATGATCGGTCAGATACTTAGCAGCAGCTTGTGCTGAGGAGCTAAGGGTGATACCAGAGTTGGGTACCTTTGAAAGATAGTTCAGAACCGCATCCTTCGCCTTAGGGCTCGCCCAATCGATGTTCGAAACGACCTTGCTCGACCCGTCGGTTCCATCCACAACATCGGCCTTGAAAATCTGGTAGGCCTTGTACGTCACATCGCCATTCTCATTGTTCTTGTTGATCTTGATGCTATTGGTCGTAGTAGCCACATCATCAGCAAACGCCATCGTGACCGGGGCCATGACGCCGCCGAAGCTCAGCGCTGCGGTGAGGCCTGCCGTCACTGCCAGGCGGGCGATGTTCTTGCTCATACTCATCTTCTTTTCCTCTGCTTTCTGCTTGAAGTCCATTTGATCTAAAACCATCTGTCTGTGTCTAAGCATTTGCTTGGTTATGTCTCGCCCCGCTCTCTGTGGGGCCATTGGCTACTCTGCATGGTTGCCGCCTCCCCGCTTGATCAGGAGCGCGACCACGAGGAGTGCGGCTCCGGCGACCGCTGCGGCGGCCGCGGCGTACATTGCCATATCGCCTGTCGAGGGCATAAAGCCTCCGGTGATAGTGCTAGGGGGCGTGCCGGTGGGCGTGTTGATGAGCGACGCCTCCAGGCTGCCCGTCGACCCGTCCGCGCTGTCGGCGCGCAGGGGCGACTCGGCGGTGATGGTGAGCTTGGGCTTGGCGGCGGCCACCTGTTTAACGTCCAGGCCCTCGGCGTTGACCGTCACGGAGCGCGTGCCCTCAAAGGCGGTGTAGCCCTTGGGTGCCTTGAGCTCACGGACCTCCAGCTTGCCCGAGTCCACGCCCGAGACGGTCACGCGGCCGTCCTCGCCCGTGGTGACGGTGGCCTTGCCCTCCGCATCCCACGCGCCATCGGCCGCCAGCGTGCGACCGCGGTCGTCGGTGATGCTCAGGACCGCCCCGGGCAGCGGCTTGTCGCCGTCGCTGCCGCGCTTGGTGAGCGCGAGATCCCAGGTGTAGGCCGTCGCGTCATCGCTCGGCGTGCGGGTGAAGCCGGCGTCGCCGGACTGGTCGGCAAAGGGAGAGCGCGGGTAGCGCAGGTAAACCTCGTTGGGGTTGCCCTTCGCGATGCCGTGGTTGCATGCGCTGTTGAGCGGCGCGTTGTACACGGCGACCACGCGGGCGCCCGCGGTGAAGGCGTCGGCCCCGCCGAGCGCGGCGATGAGGTCGCCGGTGCGCACGGTGAAGGAGTTCCCCTCGACCGAGACCCTGCACTGGGCCGTGATGTCGGTCCAGCCCTTGGCGGGCTCGGTGCCGGCACGGCCGTCCTTGCCGGTCGAGACGGCGTCGAAGCCTCCCTCGGCCCCCGCCGCCACGTACACGTGCATGCTCGCGGCGACCTTGGAGGGGTCGAGCCCCGCGCTCATGGTGTCGACGAACTGCACCGTGTAGGTGTCGTAGGCGGTGAGGCCCGCCGGGACCGTGGCCGAGAGGCGCCAGTACAGGTCGTCGGCGACCGTGGCGTCGGCGGCCTTGCCCCAGGCGGCGGTGCCGTCCTCCAGCACGTGCTTGGCGACCTTGGACGTCGCGGCCTTGGGCTTGACGGTGACGGCGCTGCCGCCGACCAGCACCATGATCGGCGCGGTGCCGACCTCGTTCTGGGCGATGGCATCGTCGTCGGCGACGATGAGCCAGTAGCCGCAGGGCAGCTCGGCCGCCGCGCCCGCGTTAAGGGCCACGGACACGGCGTCGGAGCTCTGGAGGGAACGAGCGAGCTGTGCGCTCAGCGCGCTCGTAAGGTGAGAATCGTCGTTGAGCCACTCGGCAGCTTTCTGCGCGGTGGTCTGGGACTTGGGCATGCCGGCGCTGTGCAGCACAGGCAGGACAGCGTCGCGCGCGGCGTCGTTTGCCCAAGCGAGGTCGGTGGCGATCTTAGCGTCGCTGTCACCGTCGACGACGTCGGCGCTAAAGATCTGGTAGGCATCGTAGCTGCTCGCCACGGCGCCGCTCACCGTGATGGAACCTTTCGAGGTCGGCGCGGCCTGCGCGGAAGCGGGGAACACAACCGCGCAGGTACCGATCAAGAAGGCAAGCAGCGCAAACAAGATCGGGAAGGAGCTAACATTCTTATTCACGACGCTCACCCCCCTTCGCATTCGCCTTGCGACGAATGTGCATCCAGGCCGCAGCAGCGCAAAGCACCGCCGCGCCGGCAAGGTACGTCAGAGTGACGCCCGACATACCAGAAAGGGGCAATGAGGTGGAGTAGGTGTTGGTGAAGGTGGGGGTGTCGGTCTTGGTTTCCGCGCCGTTGGCGTCGACCTCGTAATAGGCCGGCGTGCAGGTCAGATGTCCTTTGCCGTCATCCTTTGCCGTCACCACGACCTTGAAAGTCTTTGTGTCGTTCTTGTAGCCTTCGTGCTCAGTGCCTTCGTTCCCGTCGGCGGGGCATTCACGGATGTAGTAGGTGAACTTCGCCTGCTGATTGCTATCGAGCTCATCAACGCCTAGTGGGCCGATTTGTACCGGATTGAACTTTACTGTCTGAGGGTTTTCTGACCCAGAAGTATATGTATATATGGGCTGAAAAGTTTTCTCCGTGTTGTCGGTATTCTCAGCATACAACTTGAACTTGAACTTCTTCATCTCGCCGCCATCGACCTTCTTGGTCACCTGAGGCGTCCAGGTGCCTGAGGTCTTGTAGGGAGCAAGTTCGTTCATAAATGCAGGATTGGAGCCGTTGCCGATTTTTACGGTCGAGACGGCACTGTCAGCCGTATCCGTGCTCCAGCTATAGAAGCCATCATAATCAGTGAATTCGGTACCGTTTTTCTTTTTGACGGATACTTTGGATGTGTTCGCATCAACCACATAGCGATTAATGTTGATCCCCAAAAGGCTAGTTGTAACCGGATTAGCGCTGACGCTCACATGAATTTTATAGATGGTCTTATCGAATGTGGTGCCCTCCTCATTGATGGGGACCTCAACCAGGTAAAGGTCGTAATTACCCGACTGATAGTTCGCGGCAGTATCAATGACAATCTCACCGTCTTCATTAACGGTAACCGCAGACGTCGCCTCGCATCCGTTTGCGTTGAGTGTGCCGTCCTCATTCCAGTATGGTTCATTGGATGAATTGGCAGGTGCGCCCAGGAGCTCAAACTGATAGGAATGATTCTTGAGATCTTGTTTAGCGCCATCCTTTATAAGGAACTTGTTGGCCTTGACTTTAATTGCAGGGTACACGTCCAAGGCAGCGGCGTCGCCAACGACAAGATCGCCGTTGGTCATAATGCCGCCACCGTGGGTGTAGGAGTAGTTACCACTGATGATGGTCGTAGCCGCTGTCTTCGCCTTTCCCATGGCCTCATCAGTCGGATGGGCCTCAAGACCGAACATGTACTTGGCCTCGGCACCGCCATTTGGGTCGATGGTAATCGGATTTCCATCGCAAGTGCCCTGCCAACCAGCCGATCCGCCGCCGAGCATCTTGCCAAGAACGACAGCGATCGTCTTATCCGCGCCATCTTTATTACGTACCAGGAAGAAATCCTTATGGCCGGCGCTTTTGAAGTCAGGCGTGATGTAATCAGGATCCTGGTCTTGCTTTTTGCCATCGCCACCAGCGGAATAATGGGGTGTATCCAATGTAGCGCCATCTTGGTCAACGTTATCAGTATTGCCATAGATAGCAGCACCATTGGAGTGTGAAACGATCGTCTCGCCCGTAGGACATGCGCCAATTCCGCCGCTCCAGCCACCGGCCTTATTGTCAGTGATGAGCGATTTGAGAATGGTGAGTCTACCGTTCTTCTGAATGAAGATACCGCCGCCGCCCCAGTCGCCTTTGCGACCTTCGCCAGAGTTAGAGCCCGTCATGGTCTTGTTGTTGGTGATATATATCTTGCCGTCAGCGTCAGCGTCAATTGTCGCGTGCGTATCAGTGCTGATACGCAGACCGCCGCCTTCGGCGTTCTCCGCCACGTTGCCCGCGATTGTACCGCCCGTCATTTTGAACGTAATCTTCTGGTTCCAAAAGCCAGCGTAGATTCCGCCGCCAGCCTCATGGGAGTAATTGGCCGTAACGGAGCCGCCCGTCATAGTTAGCGTTCCATTGGTGGTAGACGCAATGCCGCCGCCGCCGAGCAGGCCGTTGTTATAAACGTTACTGTCAGCAACGCGAGCGTTAGCTCGGTTGTTAGTTATAGTGGCAGATCCACTGATGGTAACGTTTGCGCCCTTGGTGTAAACACCGCCGCCGTAACCGCCATCATTGGTGTTATCTCCATTGTTGATAGTGTTTGCATACGTAGCGTTGCCCGAGATGACACCACCGGAGAGATTCAGCGTGGCATTCTCAGCATAAATGCCGCCACCAGAAGCGGCCTTGTTCGCGGCAATCACGCCGTTGGTCATGTTGACTGTGACTTTCGCGCCTACTACGCACAGGCCGCCGCCCCAGCCTCCGCGCTGCTGATTAAGATTCGCGCCAGTGATATAGCCGCCGCTGATATTCACTTGGGTATCGTTATTCTTGCCTTCGGCAAAAATAATATGGCCATTGTTAGCCAAGTTATTCGGCGTTGTGATCATACCGCCGGTGAGGTTAAGCGTACCGCCATCCTGAACGGAAATGACCTGTTGAACCGATCCGCTTTCGGACGCACCGATAATTGCACCGAAGCCGCTGACGACATGCTTAGTTGTGGTTTCAGTGGTGCCAAGGCGGTCCTCATTAGGCACACTTGATGTCACATAGTAGGTAAGAGTAGCTTTGTTGCTGGCATCCCATGCCATGATTGCGGGCTGGCCGGGATGATCACCATCAACAAGAGAAGTCGTATCGATTGGTGTTGCAGAGTCCTCAATGGTAAGTGCGCCACTCTTAACCGTAATGAACGTGTCGTTGCTGCCGGTGCGGTAATTAAGCTTGTGCCCCGCAAGGTCGATCGTGGTGTTTTGGCTGATGGTGATTGATGTACTCGAACTAATATCAGCCGCAAGACGCAGCTTTTCGGGCTTCTTCTCCATGGCAAGATAGGTAGTCCAATCATCGTCACTCTCCAGCAGCGTGTAACCGTCCGTATCTTGTTGAAGTCCGTGAGCCTCACCTTCATTTGCAATAGTAGCGACCTTATAGACGGGCTCTCCATCATCCGCAGGTTGCGCAGCACCCTCGGCTTCCGCGTCATCAGACAACGGATCTGCCTCGGAAGCATCGTCGCCAGTCTCGCCGCCCTCGACCTCGTCACTATTCTGGTTTTCGACATCCCCGCCAGTGTTGTCTACATCAGTAGACTCACTTGAGGAACCCCCCCCATTACAGTTTTCTCGGTAGAGGCTGCCTGGGCATCATTAGCAATGGCCTGGGAGATCGGGGGCATGACGAGCGACAGTACCAAGCTCAAGACAGAAGCTCCGCACAAAACACCCGCTATCACACGATGCGCCGCTTTATTACCTTGCTTAGATTTATTTGAATTTGCTGTCATCGATGCCTCCTCCCCAAGAGACCGCGATCCTGCTCTTTCGCTATCTAACCGGCACGCAGTCAATATTTATACGTGCCTTACATTGGTAAGTTTAGCCATTGTTTAAACATGTGGGGCGTCTTTTTCTTCCATTTTAGCGTCGAAAAATCTTTATTCTTGACAATTGCTCAAAGTATGCATTGTTTTATTGAATTCTATTATTTAAAAACAGCAGGTAGATTTGTTGTCTACTTTAGGTAATTCATACTTTGTTGTTATTTGTACAACATTTTATTTTTAGTAGCATATTCTGCGAGCGGTCGATTTGTAGCTGTAAACGGTAGAGCGTTTGCCTGCTCTGACAACCTGCCAGCTAGATTGCCTATTAGTAACGACCGACATATATCATGATGTTTATACATCAACATTTAAGTTCGCGGGAAACTGCCTCGGCATAAATAGCGCCCCGCTCGCCAGTCTTAGAACAAACCGCCACAAAGGTGTCCCCTTCGTGGTGGTTTGCCCCAGCGCTACAGCAGATGCTCCTCGATAAAGATCGCGATGCCGTCTTCGTCGTTGCTGGCGGTTACATAGTCCGCAGCGGCGCGGGTGGCATCGCTGCCGTTTGCCATGGCCACGCCCACGCCGGCGTCGGCCACCATGCAGGTGTCGTTATCCGCGTCGCCAAACACGCAGATGTTCTGGAGCTCCATGTCGTTAAGCTCCGCCACGCGCACAAGGCCGCGCGTCTTGGACACGCGCGGATCCATGAACTCGTAGAGCCGCTGCGTGGTTTGCAGGGCGGCCGCCTTAACGGTGTCGTCGGCGAACGTCGATGCGCGCTCGATGGCCTGCGGCATCACCTCGGGCGCCATGGTAAACATCACCTTGGGCTGCGGTTCGCGCAAGAACTCGGCAAAATCGACCACCTTATAGGGCACGCCGTCGACACGCGATAGATGCTCGACGCACGCGTTGGTCTCGGGAACGTAGAACACGCCGTCTCGGGGGCAAACGGGCGTTGCCGGAAGGTCCGCCATGTGCTTGCAGATGCGCGCGATGGTTTCGCCCGGCAGCGGGTAGCTCAGCTCGTTGATGCCGTGTGTGCGGTCGATGACCTCGGCGCCGCCACAGCCCACCATCACGTCTACCAGACCGTCGATGCCCCAGAGCTCATACATGGCCTCGGTCGCGTGGGCGTCGCGCCCGGTGCACAGGCCAAAGAGCACGCCGCGCTCGCGCAGGGCGCGGATCGCGGCCACGGTGCGCGGGGACACCGTGTGCTCGCTTGTGAGCAGCGTGCCGTCGATATCGCAGAACACGGCTTTGATGTGGCTGAATGTGGCGTCCATGGGGGTCTTTCTAGGTAGCGTGGCGGTGTGGGATGCGGGCGGATGTGACGTTCATGGTATACCAAGGCGCGCACGGGCGCGTTGGAGCAAAAACCACCACAAAGGTGCCTGTCCCCTTTGTGGCGGCTTGTGGTGTTCGGGTCTCAGCACAATCCATCACAACATTCGACGTTTTTCGGCAAAATCGCGATTTTCATCGAATGTTGTGACGGTTTCTTACCGTTCTGCAGCACGATCAAAATGCTTGCGTCCAAACAGCAGCAGCGCCGCGGGAACTGCCGTTACGACCAGGCCCGCGCCTACGAGTGTCTGCTGCACGCCAAATGTCGACGCCAGCCACGGGGCGATCGCTAGCGGCGCCACGCCGGCGAACATGTTACCAAAGCCCATGACCGAGTTGACGCGGCCGAGCTGCTCGAGCGGCGCCGTCGTTTGCACGATGGTGTTGTGGAGCGGGTTGACGACGCCCCAGGCCACGCCCAGGGCGATCTGGCCGATGAGCGCCACACCCACGTACGGCGTGCCCACGTAAAGCAGGCTTCCCAGACCCACGGACATAAGCGCCACGAGCAGCGTTTTAAGACTGACGAGGCGCGGCGGCATGCGGAGCGCGACCACGGCGCCCAACACCGCGCCCACACCGCAGGCCGACGATAGCCAGCCCATCCACTCGACACCGACGTGCAAGACATCGCGATAGAAAAACGACTCCAGCGGATCGAAGGCGCCGTAGCCAAAGTTCGAGAGGAAGATGATGCAGAAGAGCAGGGCGAGGACGCTGTTGGTGAAGACTGTCTTGATGCTGGTCGCGAAGGTGGCGCGGACGGACGTGCTGGGGTTGGAGTGATTAGCTTGGCCCGCGTGCTCCCCCTCCTCCGCCGAATCGTTGTTCGCTTGCCCGGCGATGTGGCCCGCCTGCGGTCTAAAACCCCAGCCGGCAATGAGTGCAAGCAGGGTGAACAGCATCATAAGCACGAACACCGCGCGCGACGATGCCGCCGCCGCGGCAAAGCCGCCCAGCGTGGGGCCGACGATGATGCTCACGTTGGAGAACATGGTAATGGTGGAGTTGATGTCTTTGAGCTCGACGGGGTCGTCGGTGAGGTATGCCGGGTAGGACGTGGCGATGGGCTGAGCGAACCCCATCACAAAACCCAAGAGCGCCGCGCCGGCAAGGACTGTTCCGGTCGCGCTGCCAAAGGCGATGATCGCCGCGCCGGTTGCCAGCGTGCCGACGATGCTCAGGAAGAAATGACGGCGCGGGCCCCAGGCGTCGAGCGCAGCGCCGCCCGCAAAGGACCCCAGGATCACGAAGACGTTCATAAACAGAACGGCCAGCGACGTCGCGACGACCGAAGCGCCGTCCGCATAGGTGAGCGTTCCGATAACGCCGATAAAGTAGCTGGTTTGAAAGCCGGTGTAGATGAGAAACCGCATTGCCACCAGGCGCTTAGCCTGAGCAGACAACGATGGTTGGGATTGTGAGAATAGCGATAGGGACATGGGCGCTCCTTGTTGCATACGAATACGGGCCGCGGGCATTGACCGCCGACCATCGACTCAATCTTTCCGTATGCAACGTTAAGGACGCATCGGGACTCTTCTCTCCGTTTTTGCCAGCACGAACTACTTGGTAGATTTTAAGGCATGTCCCAAAGATCTACCAGAGCAAAAACCACCACAAAGGTGTCTGGCCCCTTTGTGGTGGAATTGATGTTTGCCCAGATAAAACCTGCCAAAATAAACCTGTCCCTTTTTGGCAGGTCTATGTTATGGCGGCGCAGCGAGCCGGTTCCAAGTGCCCCAGGTCGCCCCGAAAGAGGAGCGACGCGTACTTTGGTACGCGAGCGACGGCTTGAGGGGCGAGATGGGGTGCTTGGGGCCGGCGCAGCGTCAAGCCTGAAGGTGGTCTTGGATCAGGTCGCAGATGGCTCGGGCGTCGTTGATGTTGATGGCTCGGGTCGCGAAGCCGGCATCGAAGGCCTGACGTGCCAGGGCCTCGTTGCAGGCAAGGGCCAGCGTGTGACCGTCGACCAGGTCGAGCGAGCTCTTGCCGCGCAGACGGTCGACACCGGAGCGCGCGACGACGATGTTGTCGAAGCCCTCGGTCTTGTAGCCCTCGATAATCACCACGTCGACATCGTTGTAGCGCGACAGCAGCTCGCGCGCGGGCATCTCGTCCTCCTCGCGCGTGTCGGCGTACTCCGCCCAACGCGTGGCGCAGATGAGGCCCACGTGCTTGGATCCGGCCTGGTGATGGCGCCAGGTGTCCTTAGCGGGCACATCGATATCAAAGCCGTGGTGCCCATGATGCTTGAGCGAACCCACGCGCAGACCGCGGCGGGTGAGCTCGGCAATAATCTTCTCGACGAGCGTGGTCTTGCCCGAGTTTTGGTAGCCGATAAACGCGATCGCGGGGACGGCCGGTGTCGGAGCTGCGGCCGCGACGGCGACGGGTGCGGGCGCGGGCGCGGCACCGTCAGCGGCCACGGACTCAACGGCAGCGGCCTGACGCTCTGCACGATCCCACACGCCCGAGCGGCCGCCCTCCTTGTGCAGCAGGCGCACGTCGACGATCTCCATGCCGCGGTCGACTGCCTTGCACATGTCGTAGATGGTCAAGCATGCGGCACTCGCGCCGGTCAGCGCTTCCATCTCAATGCCGGTCTTGCCCGTCACGCCCGCCGTGACCAGCACGTGAAAGCCAACCTGTCCGTCAGGACGCGCCGGCGCCCAGCCCTCGGGCGTCTCGTCGGCCGGCGTTCCCGCCGGAGCGATGGGCGCAATGTCGCACTTGCTCTTGGTAATGAGCAACGGATGGCACATAGGGATGATGTCGCTCGTGCGTTTGATGGCCATGATGCCCGCCACGCGGGCGCAGGCAAGCACGTCGCCCTTCTTGGCGCGGTCCTGCAGCACCATGGCTTGCGTCTCGGGATGCATGAGGATGGTGCCCTCGGCGATGGCAATGCGATGGGTCTCGGCCTTGTCGGACACGTCGACCATACGTACCTCGCCCTTGGCGTCCACGTGCGTCAGCTCGTCGCGACGGGCGTCACGGGCGGGCTCGGTGGCAGCGCTGGCAGTCGGCTGCGCGGTCGTGGCGACATCGCCGGCCGCAGCCGTGACTTTGTGGGCAGACATCGCGGCCCTGCGAGCGGCCTTGGTGGCATCGGCGTACCTGCTCTTGGCCATATGATCATCCTCCGATTTGGGACATAAATCGTTGCGTGCCCTCAATTATCGCGTGTTCCTGCGGTTTGTGGGCCACGGCATCGCGCCAAATCGAAAGTACCTGCATATCATCACCACGGCGCAGCGCCTCACGCACCGAATACTCGGCATCGCTAAACAGGCACGGACGCACGTTGCCGTCGACCGTCAGGCGCAGACGGTTGCAATTCGCGCAAAAATGGTTGGACATGGCGCTAATAAAGCCAACCGTTCCCGCCGCGCCCGGAAAGTGCCAATAGCGCGCAGGGCCCGCGCCGGCAGGAGCGTCGTTGATGTCGAGCGGCTCGAGCTCGCCCAGTCCCGCCGCGGTGGCCCCGGCATTGATGCGCGCCCGCAGCTCGTCGCTCGGCACGGTATCGCTCGCGTCCCACAGCTCAGGATTGAGCGCGGGCGCATGAGGGTCCACAGCGCAATGCGAGCTCGTACGCTCGTCGCCGATGGGCATGTATTCGATAAAGCGCAGGTGGATGGGGCGGTCGACGGTCAGTCGTGCGAGGGCTGCTACATCCTGGTTGAGTCGGCGCACAACAACGCAGTTGACCTTAACGGGCTCAAAGCCCCAGGCCAGTGCCGCGTCGATGCCTGCCATGGTCTGCTCGAGTCGACCCAGGCGCGTGATCTTTCCAAACAGCGTAGGGTCGAGTGTGTCGAGCGAGATGTTGACGCGGTTAAGCCCGGCATCTTTGAGCTGCGGCGCCAGCTTGGGCAGCAGGACGCCGTTGGTGGTGAGCGAGATGTCCTCGATCTGCGGGATCGCGCGGATGTCGCGAATGAGCGGGATGATGCGGCGGCTGACCAGCGGCTCGCCACCCGTCAGGCGCACGCGGCGAATGCCCTCCCCCGCCACCAAGCGCACAAAGCGGGCGATTTCCTCGGCACTGAGCAACTCGTCATGCGCGCGGGGCGCCACGCCATCGGCCGGCATGCAATAGATGCAGCGGAAATTGCACTTGTCGGTAACGGCAATGCGCAGGTAGTTGATATCGCGGCCAAAGCCGTCATGTTGCACGTGCCCGTCCACGCAGCCCTCCCCTCACGCGGCGTTTTATTCTTCGGAAAACATAATACCCCACGAGAGAATCATGCCGACACCCGTACGACAGGACAGGTCGCTTCGAGCAAAACGGACTTTCCAAGCCCATCCTCAGCACAGACCATCACAACATTCGGTGCTTTTCTCGTTTTCGGCAAAAAACGTCGAATGTTGTGATGGTTTGCCTGCCCACAGCACCCCGAAGAAGGACCAAAGCGTCCCTAAAGGCTGCCGTCCCAGTGCCGAATCACGAATTCTCGCAGGTCGTTTTGCCGCTTCTGGAATGCCTCGCTTCGGTCGCACTTAAGGCCCATAGCGAGCGCGATGGCGTTCATCGCCCGGTGCAATTGCAGCTGGTGGGCAAACTGAGTCCCGGTGAGGACGATCATCCTAAAGCCCAGCGCGCTCAGCACGGTCATACGCTCCGCATCCGACGCGCTGCGCTGTTTATCAAGATGGTCCGAACCGTTGTATTCAATTCCCGTACCGCTTGTAGGCGCATATACGTCGATCTCGAAATACCCGGCCTTAGCGAGATACTTGAACTCGTTGGGAACATCGACCCTATGGTTGAGCTCGATCTTGACGTATCCCAGCCCGCCCTGGGAACGTTTTGCTACGACCATGATTGCGGTGGCCGTCTCCATGGGCGATCGCGCGCCATCGTGTACGCGCTTGAGCACGGCAGCCGCGCGTATGGCCCCCTGACGAGATCGGTTCTCATTGCAATAGGCAATCAAGTCGGCAACGGTATACCTCTGCCCCATCTCGATATAATCGCCTGTCGACAGATGATTCAAATGGTATCGGGCGCAGATTTCGTAGCCATATTCCAGCTGCTCGGGCTCGCTCATCCACGAACCCGCTTGGACAAAGCACATGAGCTCATCAACCACTAGAAGGCCCTCTGCCACCTCGATAAGATGGTCCGAAGGAATGGGCGCCCCAAACACATGGCGTCGGAGACCCGCCGGCCGAGAGCGCTCGAAATCGAAGCTAACCAGCGTGTCAATACGGTCGAGCTCCTCATGTGGGATGCCAAGTGAGGCCAGATAGTCGGTAACAATCTCGACCGCCGCAGATATTCTCAGCCCCTTGGCATCTAGTCCCAATTTGGGCAAGCCCGCAGTCGGCTCCGCCTCGTCGGCAATCGAGTCCTCATCGTATAGGCTGCTTGCTCGCGAGAGCGGCTCGGACAGGCGCGCCACGTTGTGGTACAGCCAGGCAGTCTTATGGGACAGGACAATCGGCAGGTCCATGAGCCCTCCAATGGGTCGGATAACCAACCTTATTCCCCTGCTCGCGGATTCGCACACCTTCGCATGCAAGTTAGCGATTCCGCCTGGTCGGATGACAGAAAAACCGTCCCAACATTCGATGCTTTTCCTGATATTGGCAAAAAACGTCGAATGTTGGGACGGTTTGAGGCGGGGTGAGGAGCATGGAGAGCCAAAGCATCGTGCTCGAACGGGTTAATCCAGCTCTTTTAAGCCATGCGCCAGCTGCCAGTACTCGCCGTGCTGGGCGAGCAGCTCTTCGTGCGTGCCGCGCTCGATGATGCGGCCGTGTTCGAGGACCATGATCGCGTCGGCGTCGCGGACGGTGGACAGGCGGTGCGCGATCATAAACGTGGTGCGTCCGCGCATGATGCGGTCCATGCCGCGCTCGATGAGCTTTTCGGTGCGTGTGTCGATGGAACTCGTGGCCTCGTCCAGGATGAGCACCGGCGGATCGGCCACGGCCACGCGCGCGATAGCGAGCAGCTGCCGCTGGCCCTGTGACAGGTTAGCACCATCGGCCGTAACCGGCGTGTCGTAGCCTTGTGGCAAGCGGCGGATAAACGAGTCGGCGCAGGCGGCCTCGGCGGCAGCGCGCACTTCCTCGTCGGTCGCGTCGAGCTTGCCAAAGCGGATATTCTGCGCAATGGTGCCGCTAAACAGGTGCGTATCCTGCAGCACAATGCCGAGCGACCCGCGCAGGCTGGCCTTGGCGATGTGCTTGACGTCGATGCCGTCGTACGTGATCTCGCCGTCATCGACCTCGTAGAAGCGGTTGATGAGGTTGGTGATGGTCGTCTTTCCGGCGCCCGTCGAACCCACAAAAGCGATCTTTTGTCCCGGCTTGGCAAACAGGTTGAGGTCCGTGAGCACGCGCGTGCCCGGCACGTAGGAAAAGTCCACGGCATGGAAGCGCACGTCGCCGGCAAGCGGGACGAGGCCGGTGACAAGCTCGGTGCCGTCGGCAGCCACCGCACGGCCCGCGTCATCGACCGAGGCCACATCGTGCAAATGCCCGTACGCGCCCACGCCACGGCCCTCGGGAATCTTCCACGCCCACGCGGACTCGCCCGTCTGCACCAGCTCCACGCAACCCTCGTCCACCTCGGGCTCAAGGTCCATTGCGGCGAACAGGCGCTCAGCACCGGCCAGCGCGTTGAGCAAGAAGTTGCCCAGCTGCGTGAACTGGTTGATGGGCATGGCCGCCTGGCGCACAAAGACCAGGTAGCTCGCGAGCGCGCCCACGTCGGCCAGACCGTTGATGCAGAGCATGCCGCCCGCCACCGCGACGATCGCGTAGTTGGCGTACCCGATCACCACGGTCATGGGCACCATCGAGTTGGCATAGGCCTGCGCGGCGCCACCGGTGCGGCGCAGCTCCTGGTTGCGCGCATCGAAACCGGCCACGTTGGCCTGCTCGCGATTAAAGACCTTGATGACCTTTTGGCCCGAGACCATCTCTTCGATATATCCGTCCAGGTCGCCAAGCGATGCCTGCTGGGCGGCAAAGAAACGCTTAGAGCGCGCACCCGAGTAGCGCGCATACAGCACAATGGCCGCATCGCACACGAGCGTGATAATCGTGAGCTGCCAGTTAAGGATGATGAGCATGGCCGTGGTGCCCACAACCTGAATGGCGGCCTGAATCACGTTGGCAAAGCTGTTGTTGAGCGCCTCGGAGACCGTGTCGACGTCGTTGGTGAAAAAGCTCATGATGTCGCCCGAGCGCGTGCTGTCAAAATAACTGAGCGGCAGCGTCTGGATGTGCGCGAACAGGTCGCGGCGAATATCGGACACCACGCGTTGGGCCGCGCGCACCATAATCTGAGAGTAGCCCAGGGCCGAGAGTACGCCCGCGGCGTAGATGATCGCCGTCAGGATGACCTGCTTGGTAAGCAGTTCCTCCCCGCCCGTGGCCAAACCGTTAACGATGGGACGCACCATGTAGGTGCCGACGAGGCTCGCGATGGCGGCGACGGAGGCGAGCACGCCCACCGCGAGCAACGAGAACTTGGCATGCCCCATGTAGGAGAGCAAGCGGCGCACAGTGCGCTTGAGGTCGGCCGGGCGTGCTTGGGCTGCGGTCTTAGGCATGGCACTCACCCCCTTCCAAGGGTGATCTGCTGGGGACGGAGGAGAACGGATCATTCGCGCAGCCATCGTCGCAGCCGTCGCCGGCGTCCGCGTTCCCCGCAAACTCCATCTGCGAGGCGTAAATCTCCTGGTAGATGTTGTCGCTCGCCAGCAGTTCCTCGTGCGTGCCCACGCCGTGGACACGACCGTCGTCCAACACCACAATGCGATCGGCATCCATGACGCTCGCGATACGCTGGGCGATGATGAGCACGGTCGTATCGGGAATCCGAGCGATGTGCTCGCGAATCTTAGCGTCGGTCGCCATATCGACCGCGCTGGTGGAGTCATCAAAAATGAGCACGCGCGGATGCTTGAGCAGCGTGCGCGCGATGCACAGGCGTTGCTTCTGGCCACCCGAAACACCAGCGCCGCCTTGGCCCAACTCGCCGTCCAGCCCGCCGATGCGATCAAGGAACTCGTCCACGCACGCCGCGCGGCAAGCCGCGAGGAGCTCATCGTCCGACGCCTGCGGATTGCCCCACTGCAGGTTCTCACGCACGGTGCCCGTGAACAGCACATTCTTCTGCAGCACAATGCCCACCGCGTCGCGCAAGGTAGCCAGGTCGTAGTCGCGCACGTCGCGTCCGCCCACAAGCACGGCGCCTTCGGTGGCGTCGTACAGGCGCGCAATCAGCTGCACAAGCGAGCTCTTGCCCGAGCCCGTGCCGCCGAGGATGCCCACCGTCGAGCCGCTCTCGATGCGAAGGTCGATATGCTCGAGCACATCCTCGGCTGCATCCGCGCGGTATTTAAAGGAAACGTCGCGAAACTCGATACTGCCGTCCGCTGGCGCCGCAATCGCGAGGTCTCCCGCGGGGTTGGCGATAAAGGGCTCCTCATCGAGCACCTCGGCGATACGGCCCACACTCGTAAGAGCGCGCGTGAGCAGCAAAAACACGTTGGAAATCATCATGAGCGAATTCATGATCAGCAGCACGTAGCTCATAAAGCCCGTGAGCGAGCCCACGCCCAGCTTGCCGGCGAGAATCATGTGGCCGCCAATCCACAGGATGGAGAGCGCAGCCACGTACATCGACAGCTGAAACACCGGCAGGTTGAGCACCGCGTTGCCAAAGGTCTTCGTCGCAGTGCCGGCGAGCTCGGTATTGACGGTGTCGAACTTGGCCTCCTCGTGCTCGGTACGAACGTAGGCCTTGACGGCACGCACGGCGGTGAGGTCTTCCTGTACCACGCCGTTGAAGTGGTCCATCGAGGTCTGGAGTTGGCGGTAGAGCGGACTGACGCGATAGGTGATGGCGCCCAGTACGATTGCCAGCACGGGCAAGATGATCGCAAAGACGGTGGCGAGCGGGCGCGACAGCATCAGCGCGTAGATAAGGCCGACGATAAGCGTCACCGGGCCGCGCACCATAGGGCGAAAGCCGTTGCCCACAGCATTTTGGATAACGGTGATGTCCGTGGTCATGCGGGTGACGAGTGAGCTGGCGTCGTAGTTGTCCAGGTTACCAAAAGCGAGCGTCTGAATCTTTTTGTACTCGGCCTCGCGCAGGTTAGCGCCTAGGCCCGAGGCAACGCGGGCGGACGTGCGGGCATAACCCAAGCCCAGTACCAGCGAAAGCGCGGCGCACACCAACATGTACGCGCCCTGCAGCAGCATGTAGTTGATATCACCCGCAGGCACGCCCACATCGATGATGTTGGCCATGATGACCGGGATAAACAGCTCGAGCACCGTCTCGACCGACACAAAGAACACGCCGAGGATGGCGTCGCGACGGTATGCCCCTAGATAGGAAAACAGTATTTTGAGATTGCGCACGCAGGTTCAACCCCCATCAAACGTTGTTCGCAAACGCACGTATTATTGCGCGCCGAATAATGGTGTCAAGTATTCCGAAATCGTTTTCTGCAAGGTTAGCGCCGGCGGCGAGTTCTCGTGATGTGTGTCCATATTCACTCGGAATAATGGTGCGCGAGACTTTTTTCGCTCCGGCGTCAACACAAAGCTTGACTCTACAATCGTTGTAGGGTTTTCACTACACTGGTAGCTAAACGAACCAAGCCAGAAAGCCCCGCCCATGGAACACGACCTCACACGCGGCAATGTCCTTAAGACCATCGCGGTCTTTGCCCTGCCCTATATGCTCTCGTACTTTTTGCAGATGCTCTACGGCATGGCCGACCTGTACATGATGGGGCAGTTTAGCGGCGCCGCCGGCATCACCGCCGTGGGCAATGGCGCGCAGACGCTCTATATCATTACCGTGACGCTCGTGGGCCTGGCCATGGGAACGACGGTGATCGTCGGCCACGCCGTGGGCTCGCGCCGCTTCGACCGCGCCGAGGCCGCCATCGGCAACACCATTACGCTCTTTATGGGTGTCTCGGTGGTGCTGGCCGCTGTCCTGCTCGCGCTGTGCCCGCAGATCGTGGCACTCATTGGCACGCCGGCCGAGGCAGTCGAAGGAACCGCCGCCTACCTGCGCATCTGCTTTGTCGGCATTCCCTTTATCGCCGCGTACAACATTCTTTCGGCCATCTTTCGCGGCCTGGGCGATTCGCGCTCGCCCATGTACGTGATTGGCGTGGCATGCATCATTAATATCGCGCTCGATTTTCTGTTTATCGGCCACATGGGGCTCGGCCCCGTGGGCGCGGCGCTCGGCACGGTGACCGCCCAGACGGCCAGCGTTGCCCTCGCGCTCGTGTGGCTCAAGAGCCGCCGCACGAACATCCACGTTAAGCGCAGCGACCTGCGCCCCCAGCCCGAGGTGCTCGGCAGCATTCTTAAGATCGGCGTGCCCGTGGCCGTGCAGGACGGCTGCATCCAGGTGGCGTTTATGTTTATCACCGTCATCGCCAACCACCGAGGACTCGTCGACGCCGCCGCCGTGGGCCTGGTCGAGAAGATGATCAGCTTCTTGTTCATTGTGCCGAGCTCCATGGGCGCCACCGTCAGCGCACTCACGGCGCAAAACGCCGGCGCAGGCAAGGGCGATCGTGCACGTCAGGTACTCAAAGATGCCATGACGATCTCGGTAGTGTATGGCTGCCTGATCACAGCGCTAATGTGGCTGGTGGCGCCGGCGTTTATCGGCTTTTTTGCCAAGGACGCTGCAGTGGTCGCGGCCGGTACCGGCTATATGCGCAGCTACATTTTCGACGCAATCTTTGCCGGCATCCACATTTGCTTTAGCGGCTTTTTCGCTGCGTACGGCAAGAGCTACATCGGCTTTGCGCACAACGTGCTGGCCGTGGCGCTCATTCGCGTGCCGGGCGCGTGGCTGCTGTCGAACGCCTATTCCAACACGCTGTTTCCCATGGGCATCGCCTCGCCGTGCGGATCGATTTTGTCGGCAGTCATTTGCGTGATGGCATTTACCGTACTCAACCGCCGCGGAGCTTTTGACAAGCTGATGGCGTAGAGGATCGTTTGCGTCGTACGACCTCGGCGCCCCTTCCCCGTCCATTGAAAGGAGCGGCGCCATGACCGACTCGCCAACTGAACATACCGAGGGTCTGCTCCGCATTGGCGAGGTGGCGCGCTTGTTTAACCTAAGCGTGGGCACGTTGCGCCATTACGAGCAGATGGGCTTGCTGGACCCGGCACACATCGATCCGGCGAGTGGGTACCGCTACTACGGATCGCGGCAGCTCTCCACTCTCAACACCATCAGCCACCTGCGTGTTCTCGACTTGCCGCTCGCGCTAATCCGTGAGTTTGTGACCACGCGCGACGTGAACCTTATGCAGCGGCAGCTGGCTCAGCAGCAGGAGCTCATCGAGTGCAAGCGCCGCGAGCTGGAGCGCGTGTCGCGCAAGATCGACAACCGGCTTGCCCTGCTTCACAATGCCCTGAACACCGAGCTCGATACCATTTGCGCAATCGATGCGCCCGAGCTTCGCTGCGCCGTATTGCGCGAACGCGTCAAGCCTACCGACGCCTATGCGCTGGAGTGGCAGATTCGTCAGCTGCAGAAGGGCCAGCACGAGACCTTTGTCTTTCTGGGCAACTTGGGCGTTGGGATTAGCGCCGAGCGCCTCGCCGCCGGCGACTTTGATGGCTACGACGAGGTCTTTTTGCTGCTCGATGACACCGATGATTACGTGGGCGACCTCGAGACGCGACCCGCCGCGCGCTGCCTGACCATTAGCTTTCGCGGCACGCACGGGCAAGCAACCCCACGCTATGAGCAGCTGCTCAGCTATATGCGCGAGCGCAACCTGACACCCGCCGGTCCCTCGCGCGAGATCGCCCTGATCGACGACATCATCAGCGACGACCCGGGGGCGTATGTGACGAGGATCGCGATACCAGTCCGCTAATCACTACCATTTATCGAGCAATTCCATCCATTTACCTTAATCCGAATTAGATTGTATTATGTAGCAAATAAAATGACAGCATATTGCCCCCCATAGGCAGGAGACATTATGCCCAGAGTTCAATCACGTCGCTCGTTTCTTCTCGGCCTAGCCTCGATCATCGGCTTATCCGCGTCACGCCCAACAAGAGTATTCGCTGCCGACTCAAACTCATCCGTCGCTTTTACATCAGACCTAGCACAAGACTACGCGCTTTCCCTGTTGCCCATCGTCGACGGATCCGCGAACTTAGAGATCGAGCAAATCGTTCCCGTATGCCAACAAATCGGCCTTATCTGTGGCTATGAAATCAGTGTCACAAGGGAAGGAAGCCCTTACGGTTATTTAATACTTGACGCATCATATCCTGGGCTTCTGAAGGAGATAACCCTCGGCGATACCATTCTTCCGATTTCAGCTTCTCTATCAAACGCCATTTCAACTTATTCCGGCCAACAGGCCACAAACCCAACCGTACTAATTTCGTACAACGATATTGAATATGGAACTTTGGTGCCAGGAACTAGAGACTGTGTAACCAACTATAACAATATACGGTCTGTCCCAATTGTCACCGAAAAGGGTATAGCACCTCAAAGCAATAACCCAACTTCATGGGATGCAGTCATTATCAATGAAGATGACTTGATGTTGCATTTCCAAATAGACGATTTAAACGGAATACCGTTCCGAGGAGTCTCGGAATCATTAGTTGAAGCCCGCACTAATAAGTATGCATGCGTCGTTTCTGCCTTGTACGCTGTATCAATGCATTACGGTCTCACCAGTTCAAACGCTAATCAATTTAATCCCGATTATTATAAAGAAATATGGAACGTCACTGGCACAACAACGTATAAGACCAATGATCAGGGCGTCGAGTACGGAAGCACGATCA
The DNA here is from genome assembly GCF_015552075.1 of Collinsella aerofaciens. Classification (GTDB taxonomy): domain Bacteria; phylum Actinomycetota; class Coriobacteriia; order Coriobacteriales; family Coriobacteriaceae; genus Collinsella; species Collinsella aerofaciens_Y. The sequence continues at coordinate 11,618 of NZ_JADNDZ010000070.1, read as the reverse complement.
TCCCAGATGGAATTGTTCCGTTTAAAAGTCTTGCCGCTCAAAAGGGTAGAGCACTTAATACTCAATTTTTCGGTTATCAGCCTCAATTCGCTCAGTACAGAGCAACTATCGATCAAGGGAATATCGGCTTGTATCATATGTGGATCAACAGCCGAAACAGTGAAGGATCCGTCGAGCTATCAGGTCATACAGTCACGGTAACTGGCTATTTTACTGGGCATAATGGAAGCTCTGGCATCGAACTGCAGTGGCTCGAAGTATTCGACGGATGGAACACTTATCCCCGAGCGATTAACTATGCAACGCCCAATATGGTCAAATTGAACGGAACAGTCTTTTGGTAGACCGGATGGCACCATCAAAATGCTATGGCACCACGGCCTTTGCCCTGGTTACGATATTGGTGATTTTCGCTATGTTTGCATCCGTTTCTTCATGCACAGATAGAGCCCGCTATAGCGGAGGAGATGATTACCTTGTCTTTGGAGCCGGCAGCGTTCATTCTATTGAGGGAACGGAACTCGTAATCCAAACAGACAACAGTCCCCGCTACACCGACGCTGGAAAGCAAACCCGGATTACATTCCCCTCATCTGGCCGAATCAAAGACAAGCTTTCCCAAATCAAAGTTGGGACAAGAGTTTCCTACTCACGCTTTGAGTCGGTAGACGCATCTGGATCATACGAGGGAAACGATATCGAAATTGAACAGGCAAACACTATAAGGAGATGTTGAGGAACTGAGCCTCTGCGCAGTTCCTCAACAAATCATTATGCCTCCGGGACCCTACCCGTCGCCAAAATCTGTTCAAGTGCCGCCTCATCCAACACGGGCACACCCAGCTGCTCGGCCTTGGTGAGCTTTGAGCCCGCTTTGGGGCCGGCGACCAGATAGCTCGTCTTCTTTGACACGCTGCCCGAAACCTTGGCGCCAAGCACCTTGAGCGCCGCGCCCGCCTCGTCGCGCGTGCGATTGACAAGCGTGCCGGTAAGCACGAAGGTCAGGCCCGCGAGTGGTTGTGCGTCGGCGAGCTCGCCCGCCACGCCAGCGTCGGCTGCGGCTTGCGCGTGTGCAGCGCCCAGGTCGACTTCGAGCGACAGGCCCGCTTGGCGCAGACGTTCCAGCACGGCAAGGTTCTCGGGCACGGCCAGGAATTGTTTGACGCTCGCCGCAATCTTGGGACCGATGCCCTCGCACTCGGCAATATCCTCTTCGCTCGCCAAGATAAGTTTGTCAATCGACAGGAATCGCTCGGCGATGACCTCGCCCACGCTCTTGCCCACGTGGCGGATACCCAGGGCAAACAGCACGCGACCGAGCGGCTGGCTCTTGGACTTGTTGAGCTCGGCGATGATTTTCTCGGCCGTCTTGAGGCCTACCGGAATGGGGTCGCCCTTCTTGACGCCCTTTTTGCTGTTGGAGCTGGCATAGGTGCGCCCCGTGTCCAGGCCTGCGATGTCGTCGACCGTGAGCTGGTAGAAGTCCGCGACATCGTGGATCAGGCCGGCGGCAATCATCTTGTCGACGATCTCGTCGCCCAGGCCGTCGACGTCCATGCAGCCGCGACTCACCCAATGGAGCAGGCGCTCCTTGAGCTGCGCGGGGCAGTCGATGGACACGCAGCGGTAGGCAACCTCGCCGTCCTCGTGGACCACGGGGCTACCGCACACGGGGCAGACCTCGGGCATGTGCCAGTCGACCGAATCGGCCGGGCGCTTGTCGAGCACCGGCCCCACGACCTCGGGGATCACGTCACCCGCCTTGTGCACGATGATGGTGTCGCCCTCGCGCACGTTTTTGCGACGGATCTCGTCGATATTGTGCAGCGTGGCGCGCGCGATGGTGGAGCCGGCAACCGTCACTGGGTCGAACTCGGCGACCGGCGTGAGCACACCGGTGCGGCCCACCTGGATGCGGATTTCGCGCAGGACGGTCTGCTTTTCCTCGGGCGGGAACTTAAAGGCAATGGCCCAGCGCGGTGCGCGGGCAGTAAAGCCCAGGTCGAGTTGCTGCTGGAAGCTGTCAACCTTTACGACTACGCCGTCGATGTCATAATCCAGATCACCGCGATGCTCGAGCGCCTGGGCACAGAACTCGTGAACCTCGGCCGGCGTGGCGCAGCGTGCCACGTTGGGGTTGACGCTAAAGCCGGCGCTGCGCAGCCAATCGAGGAACTCGCGCTGGCTGTGGACGTGCAGCGGGTCGGTATCGGCGATGGCATAGATAAAGGTGGCGAGGTCGCGGCGCGCCGTGACCTTGGGATCCTTCTGACGCAGGCTACCGGCGGCAGCGTTGCGCGGGTTAGCGAAGGGGTCGCGACCCTCGGCATCGGCCTCGTCGTTCAGACGAACAAAGCTGCCCTTGGGCATATAGACCTCGCCGCGTACTTCGATGGTACGCTCGCGGTCGGCACCCATGTGGGCGAGCGCCGGCTCGGACAGGTGCATGGGCACATCCTTGATGGTGCGGACATTGAGCGACACGTCCTCGCCCGTTGTGCCATCGCCACGTGTGGCCGCACGTACGAAGGTGCCGTTTTGGTAGGTAAGGGCCACGCCCAGGCCGTCAATCTTTAGCTCGCAGGTATAGGTAACGCTGCCGGCACCGAGCGCATCCTCGGTGCGCTGGAGCCACGCGTCGAGCTCGTCCAGATCCATGGCATCGTCCATGGAATACATGCGCGCCATGTGCGTGACCGGCATAAACTGCTCGCTCACGTAGCCGCCCACGCGTTGGGTGTAGCTGTCGGGCGTTACCAGATCGGGGTAGGTCGCCTCAATTTCCTGCAGCTCAACGAGCATTTTGTCAAAGGCGGCGTCCGTGATCTCGGGCGCATCGAGCATGTAGTAGCGATAGGCGTGGTAATCGAGCTCGTGGCGCAGCTCGGCCGCACGCGCTGCCGCCTGGGCACGGGCATCGTCCGGTGCGGTGGCTTCCGCGGTCGCGGGTGTTTCGGTATCGATGTCCACGCCGTCACCAAACAGGCTCGATTGCTCCATAGCGGCACTCCTTCGCTCGATTTCAAACGGATACAAGAGTACCACCGGTCGCAATGGGGCCGAATAGCGGTCTCAAACCGCACCGAATCGGCAGCCGCCAGACTGGGGTGGACAGTTAGTTCAGATACGTATAAATCCTAGAGCTGGATTAGACACGAACACCCCTGTTTCAACTAATTTGGGCTCCCTGAGACCATGTAAACGTCCCGCTCGCCCTCCCAAACACCCATTCCAACCCCATCCCAATCAAAAATTGCTCAAAACGCATCCCAAGCTGCCCCAGATTTATACGTATCTGAACTAACTGTCCAGACCATTACGAACCAGGCCTCTTGCCAGCCACAAGTGATCCGTTTTCCTCCGTCCCCAACGGATCAATAAGAAAAGAGGGGCTGTCCCGCGTTGATGGGACAGCCCCTCTGGCTTCGGCATGTGCGAAATGGCTCGTTAGTAACCCTGGCCGTAGCCCTGACCCTGGCCCTGCTGGCCCAACAGCTCCTCCAGATACTGGCGCAGCTGCTCGTCGGTAATACCGCCGTTGCCGGTGTCGGTCGCGCTGTCATCCTGCTGCTGGTTCTGCAGCTCCTCATCGGAGCCCAGCTCGACGGTGACCTTCTTCTCTTCCTTGCCGCGCATGAGCGTGATCTCGACCTTCTCGCCCACCTCGTGGCTGCGCAGGGCGATGATCAGGCCATCGGCACTCGTAATCTCGTCGTCGCCCAGCTTGGTAATGACATCGCCCTCCTGGATGCCGGCCTTGGCAGCAGGGCCATCCTCAACGACGCTCGCCACATACGCGCCGCTATCGGTGCTCAGCTTGTTGGTGCGGGCGTTGAGCGCGTTGACGCTCGAAAGCGTGGCGCCCAGGTACGGGTGCACCGGCGTCTTACCGTCGATGATCTGGTCGGCAATGTTCTTGGCGTAGTTAACCGGAATGGCAAAGCCCACGCCCGAGCTGGAGCCCGAATAGCTCTCGATAAGCGAATTAATGCCCACCAGCTCACCATTGTCGTTGACGAGCGCGCCGCCGGAGTTGCCCGGGTTGATGGCGGCATCGGTCTGGATCATGTTGGCATAGATGGTGTTACCGTTGGTAGAGCTCATGGCCGTGGAGCGATACAGCGCCGACACAATGCCCGTGGAGACAGACTGCTCGTTGCCGAACGGCGAGCCGATCGCCATGACCCACTCGCCCACGTTGAGCTTGGAGGAGTCGCCGATCTCGATCGGGGTGAGTTTGGAAGCGTCGGCATCCTTGAGCTTGATGACGGCCAGGTCGCTCGAGGCGTCGTTGCCCACGAACTCGGCCTCGTAGGTGGTGCCGTCGTCCATGGTAACCACGTACTGGTCATAGCCATCGACCACGTGGTTGTTGGTGAGGATGTGGCCCTCGGTATCGAGTACCACGCCCGAACCGACACTGCCCGAACTATCCGGCTCGTCGGCAGACTGCGAAAGCGAGCCATTTTGGCTGCCGCTCGAAGTGGCGGTAATGGAAACGACAGAGGGCAGGGCCTTGGCAGAGACGGCCTCGGCCAGCGTGGTGTCCTCGGAGTCGATGGTGATCTTTTGCGTCGATGAACCCGAAGCACCCGCCGTCACGGCGTTCCTGCCGCCGCCGATATCGAGCGTGCCGCTCATAATGAGCGCAATGACCAGCAGGGCGCCGCAGGCACAGCCGGCAAGCGCCGTAATAAAGATCGGCAGCTTTTTGGTCTTGGTCTTGACCACCGTGTGCTTGTTCACGACCTGTTGGCCGCCCAGCGGCTTGCCGGTCTGTGTGTCGTAGGCTTGCACGTAGGGAATGTTGTTGCCGTCGGCAGGCGTCGACTCCACCTGCACGCGCGGCTGCTGCTGGGTCTCGCCGGCGTTGCCCGCGTCCTGGGGACGCTGAGAATCGTTCTCGCTCATAGCTGCGATCCTTTCGTCAAATAACCAAAGGCCCGCCAAACATGTGGCGGGCCATCATTGTTCACGTTGAGTTGTACCCCAAGCTGGGCAGTCCCGAGCACTAGATGCCAAGATTTCAGCTTTGCTTAAGTAATGACATGCTTATAAGCCAATTCGTTTTATGCCGTCATGTCTATTCGATATAACAGTCGATAGCAAAACTATATGTTGAATCGTTAATAAAGTCCGTAATCGTCGCACCCATGCCTGATCCGCACGTCCACTTATCTTTCTCCGCGTCGTATGGCGTTGGCCCCCACCCCGTTTCATATGATGCTTCGCTTTCCGTGAAGTTATTCATCACGAATTTATCCTTCTGCATGAGCGCGTACCAAGCGTTTGCATACATCACAAGCGGATCGGTTTGGACTATCGAGTACTTTCCGGAACGAATCTCAATTTCTGTTTTATCGTTAAAATAAGCGACCGTGAGCTCAATCTTGGCAAGCAGCGGCAACGTTTCATCTGATTCCCTCTGGATTGTTATGACATCACCGGCCATAGCGTCCGCAGACACAATTTCGCTCTCTGGCGTGAAAATAGTCTCTCTGCTTCTTGTTCGCGTTTTTTCATTGCCATTTTCATCTCTGACCACCGTGTCGACCACGAGCGTCAATCGCTTCCGAGCGTCCGGCAACTCCACGGCTTCTGCCATCCCAGCTCGCATCAAAATAGGAGCCCCTGCCATCAGACCTAAAAACTGCTTTCTATCAATCATTCTTCATTCCCCTTGTCTACTTTATTTGACTTTCTCAGCTGAATGGGGATACAGAACAGTCCCGTCAAGTTCCTTATCTTCCACAAAAACTAGAATCCATTTATCACCTGCTTTCAACCCTGAAACATATCCGGAACTTGACTTACGGCGCATATCGATTTTCTTACGGCAACCACTTGGCATAAGCGCCTCAAATTGCCCGTTATGAATATCCGACAGCGTCTGTACTTCAACTGAAATATGTTCGTCATCTTTTCCACCAACGACCGAGGGGCTCGGTTGATAGGCCGCGACAACCAATATCCCAAGAAATGCGCAAAGAAGCCCCAGCGTTTTACGTATGCGTTTTCTATCATCTTCGCCGTCACTCTCCACAATACGTCCCTTCATGCGATATATAAATCGTTGTGTCATATGGAAGAAAACGCAGCTGATTGAACCAACCGTCCCAGACAACAAGCATATATTTCTTATCATTTGAATATGTATTATGCATAGCCACATATCCCGCAACAGCCATCGCATGAGCGTCATGGCTTGACCTGAGAGTCCCAGAAAAAATACTGAGATTTCCAGAATCTGCAGTTGCCCTGAAAGAATCCCAAGATGGATACCAAGCAAATGATGTCTCAAGCCTTTTCCCGCGCCTAGCACAGAACTCCTTAATAGCCGGGGCAGCATTTGGAGATGGAGTCCTTCCTTGGGTAAAGTAAAGGCCCGTAGCTTGATCGAATGACTTATTTGGATCGCCGGATGTTCCCGATAACTGCCAAAGCTCATGATATAAGTCTGGCAATTTGAGCCGGTTTAGCGTTACATAATGGCTGCTTACCGCAAACATTGCAGACACATCGCAAGCATAGGTCCCCGTTTCTTTAATAACCTCTGATTGTGTAGGCGTTATCATCCCTGAAATTGTTTTACTTGCGTCAATGACATATCCTTGCTTATACAGGTCTTTGGGCGATACGAAAACATCCTCGAACCTGCCTGGAGATCCGCTGCGGCTATTTCCCACAGAAAACACCGCTGTTGACCGGCATCCCTTCTCATCTAAAACAACGTTATTATCCAGATCTGCAATACCAAAAGACAGCTCGTCAAATTTCAAAGCAACGATGTCATCTTGGGATGCGAGAAGAGCTATTTCATCGCTTGTATTCTCAATGGGCATAGGGGCGTTCGGAGCCAAGCAGTATTCGCTGATCCACCAAGATCGCTCTGAATCAAATACGACGTAGCCATAGTTAACGTCATCCCGCTTCGCGCGAACGATATACCCGATTGATTCCCCATCGGAATTCACCATTTTTACTGGGTCACAAGCGGTCACCGGCTCATCCGATACGTCATCAAAGAAAGCTTGCGCTTGCTCCACAGCTATTTGCGGTGTGACACGAACCAAGTCGTCGTCTCCAAAAACCAACCTTGGAGACATCAGGGCGGCAAGCAATACTATGAATCCGACAATCACCTTTCTCGAATAACGCATTTCTTCCTCCATCCGTGCAGTAGGGAGATACGGTAACTAAATGATATTCGTGAGATAGTTATACGTTTGATATTGTTTTTACTGACCCACTTTAAATCGGTGAAAGGTCTTCTTTTCGCCCTAAACGAGAAAAGGGTACTGGAGAAATCTCCGGTACCCTCACATTCCTCTATTTACTTGCTAGTCCTTAAACAGATATCCCACGCCGCGGACGGTGGTGATGTGCGCTGCAATCTGCGGGCCCACCTTGGAGCGGATGCGTCGAATGTGCACGTCGACGGTACGCGTGCCGCCGCAGTACTCAAAGCCCCACACGCGGTGCAGCAGCACCTCGCGGCTGTAGGCGCGGTTGGGGTGCGTCGCCAAAAAGCTCAGCAGCGAGTACTCCATCAACGTCAGGTCGATGGGCTCGTCATCGAGCGTCACCTGGTAGGTAGCCAGGTTGATCTCGAGGTTATCGATATTGAGCACATCGTCGGCGGTGACGGTCTCCTCCTCGCCCATCAGGCGCTGCGCGCGAGCCTTGAGCTCATTGGGCGTCGCCGTGGGGCACACGAAGTCGGCATGCGCGTGATTCGGCAGGCGTAGGGTGCCGAGCGCCTCGTCGTCGACGATCACCAGCATGGGAACGCCGCCGCGATCGTCGAGCCACTTGGCAATCTGATCGATACGGTCGCTGCGGATGCCGTCGGAATCGAGGATCAGCAGGTCAAAGTCGTGCGCCGCAGTCGGCGAATCGGGGGTGGCAAGGCTCACCTCGACACCCAGGGTGGTCGTCAGGCTGCGGGCAAACTCGTGGAAGCGCGTCGTGCGCGCCATGAACAGGGCACTCTTTTCGGACATATCGGCCTCCAAAGAAATGAGCTCAATCGTACTGGGACAAGCCAGCGCGATTAGGAGTTCGCCAGGTAGTGCTTGATCTCCCACTCGGTGATCGTGGACTCAAACTTATGCCACTCGTCGCGCTTCTTTTTAAGGAAAAAGCTGTGGATGTGCTCGCCGAGGGCATCCTTCATAAACTGCGAGTCCTCAAACACGTCGAGCGCCTCTTTGAGCGAACGCGGCAGCGGCGTGTAGCCGGCCTCGACCATCTGGCGGTCGGCGAGCTTGAGCGTCTCGGCCGTTGCCTCGGGCGGGAGCTCCAGCTTGCGCTCGATGCCGTCCAGACCAGCCGCCAGCGTGACGGCGTTGACCAGGTACGGATTGGCCATGGGATCGGGACTGCGCAGCTCGATGCGCGTGGACAGCTGCTTGCCGGGCTTGTAGACCGGGATGCGGACCATGCTCGCGCGGTTGCGCAGGCCCCACGTGGCGTACTGCGGCACGGAGTCGCCGCCCGTGGTGATGCGCTTGTACGAGTTTACCGTGGGGTTGGTGATGGCGCTGATCTCGCGCGCGTGCGCCAGGATGCCGGCCATGTAGTGCTTGGCGATATCGGAGAGGTGATACTTCTCGTCGTCCTCGCCCCAAAAGACGTTGTTGCCGTCGTGGTCGAATAGCGACTGGCACAGGAACATAGCGCTGCCGTCCTCGCCCGTCAACGGCTTGGGCATAAAGGAGGCGTGGCAACCGCTCTCGTAGGCCTGCTGCTTAATGATGAGCTTGGCCGTGGTGATGGCGTCGGACATGCTCAGGGCCTCGGCGTGGCGCAGGCTCATGCCGTGCTGTGAGCGGCCGGCGGCGTGGAAGGTGTACTCCACGGGCACGGACATCTTCTCGAGCGTGAGGACTGTGTTGCGACGCAGGTCGCGAGCGGCATCGCTCACCGAAAGATCGAAGTAGCCCACGTTGTCGAGCGGCTCGGGGGTGTGCTCGTCGGGGAAATAGTAATACTCCAGCTCGGCGCCCACGTTGAGCAGATAGCCAGCCTTCTCGGCCTTGCGGAACATGCGACGCAGGGCATCGCGTGGATCGCCGGCAAAGGGCTTGCAATCGGGAGTGCACACGTCGCAGAACACGCGGGCGACGCCGTTGTGGCTCGGGCGCCACGGCAGAATCTGGAAGGTCGAAGCATCGGGGAATGCCAGCATGTCGGCTTCCTCGGGCGTGGCAAAGCCCTCGATGGCGGAGCCGTCAAAGCCAATACCCTCCTCAAAAGCGACCTCGAGGTCCTCGGGGCTAATGGCAAAGTTCTTGAGGCGGCCGAGAATGTCGACAAACCACAGACGCACAAAGCGGATGTCACGCTGCTCTACGGAGCGGAGTACGTAATCGATGTTCTGCTGGTTCATGTCGCTCCCCTTTCTTTCGGGCGGGTTTCGACTGGTCTATATCGCAGATACTATCGCAGAAAAATGTTTCCGCAGGGTTAAAGCGTATCAAGCGCTCAAAAAACGTGTGCGAACAGGCAGTTGCGAACGAGTAGTTAGCGCGAGGTCGAAGCGCGGTGTTCGATGTGGCCGGGGACCTCGATGCGCTTGGGGGCGAGCTTTGCGGCATCGCCCACCGTAGTGGTAACAACGTCGATACGCTCGGACAGGCGCTCGACTACGCGCTCGGCAATGGTAAGAGTGTCCTGCGCTGCCGTGGTCACACCGCCAAAGAGCACGTGGTTCCAGGGATAGTCGTCAAACGTTGCGATCTTGAGACCCGCCGGCAACGAAGGTCCCAACTGTGCCAGCGCCTCGGTCAGACGCAAAAAGACCAGGCCGTTAACGGCGATAAGGCCGAGCTTTTTACCTGCATAGTCGCGGATGGCCTCGTCCAGGCGGCTGACGCCCGTGGCGCCGCCATCGGCAAGGGTGACGACCTCGCCGGCAAGGCCGAGGCGGGCGAGCTCATCGGTAAAGGCTTCGGCGCGCTCGCGACGGACGGGGCTCTCGTCGCTTGCCTCGGTAAGCAGGCACAGGCGCTCGCTGCCCGCGGCGGCAAGGGCGTCTACCAGGCCGGCAACCAGCTCGCGGTTGTTGGACGTGACCAGATCGATACCGCCGTCGGCAATGTCGCGGTCGAGCAGCACGACCGGCAGACGGCCCGCAGCCGAAGCGATCGGCCCGTCGTTGCCACCACAGGTATTGACGACCAGGCCGTCCACGCCGGCGTCGATAAGCCTGGTGAGCGACTCGGCTTCCTTGGCGGGATCGTTGCCGCTGATGGCCGTCATGAGCGAGCAGCCGCGCGCGGCGGCGCTGACGGAAAGCCCCTCGAGCATGGCGCTCGAGAACGGGTTGGCGATGTCGGCCAGAATCACACCGATAAGGTTGGTGCGCGAGGAGCGCAGGTTGCGCGCGGCGGCACGTGGGCGATAGCCGGTGCGCTCGATAACCTCGGCGATGCGAGCGCGGGTCTCCTCGGTCATCTGCCCGGGGCGGTTGTTGAGATAGCGCGACACCGTGGCCGGGCTCACGCCCGCCTGAGCAGCAATGTCCTTGATTCTCATCTGCGCCATAGCGCACCTCTGTTTCCCAATTGTCGGCAGTCTGAGCCATTTTAGGCATTTTTTTAAAAATCTCGCTTGCAAAACGCTGTAGGTGAGCAGCGTCGTTTTTTGCGTCTCGAGCAGATGCGATGATGGGCTAGATAGACGAGTCTTTAGGCAGCTCAAAATAGTCGGGATGCAAGGCGATAACCGGGCCCTGCTCCTCGGGCATCAGGTGCAAGTGCGTCTCTGCCAGATAACTCGCCGCATCGGTATCGCCCCTCTTAATGGCCTCGAGAATCCGGCGATGCTGCCGACGAATCGGCTCCCAATCTAGATCCTGCGACACCATACGCAACCAGTTGTATCGCTCAAAATGCGTGTTGATGCTCTTCATCCAATCCCACAACATGTGACGACCGGCAATCTCAAAACATGTCTCATGGAACAGGTTATCCAGGTCAAAGAAACGGCGCGTTTCGCCATGGTCGAGCGACTCGGACTCGGTAAGAATCTGCTCAAGCCGCTGCTTTTGCTCGGGCGTAGCAGCCGAACAGCATTTAATAAGCACGCTTCTCTCGAGTTTCTCACGCAAGAAACAGGCGTTCTCGGCGCGTTCCATGCTGATTTTTGAGACATAGGTGCCGCTTTTGGGACGCGTTTCCACCAGCTCCTGCTCACGCAGGCGCACAAAGGACTCGCGAATGGGCGTGCGCCCGATTCCCGTCTCTTTTTCCAGACCAATCGCCGAAAGGCGCGTGCCGGGCTTGAGCTCGGCATAGATAATCTTGGAGCGTAATGCGTTGTATGCCTGATCTTGCAGGCTCTGATAATGCTGGTGCTGTTCCATAAAGCCCTCGGATAAACCCTCGGTTAGTCGAATACCACCATGCAATACTATCGCATCGACACGCCCCAGCTCCCAATCAGTCTTTTTGGGACGGGGCTCTTTTAGCTACCCTGGCCCGCAGATCGGCCCCCTTGCCACAAAAGTGGCCCATCTACTACGTTAACACGGACAGCCTCGGCCATACCGAAAACCGTGAAAACAAAACCGACGCTCCTATAAGTTGTCAAGAGGCAGTTTGCGGGAGCGTTCT
>NZ_JADNDZ010000069.1 GCF_015552075.1 Collinsella aerofaciens | reverse complement strand
ACGCAAAGAAGGCCACTTAATGTGGCCTTCGTCTTGCGCAGGACTGTAGAGCAGGAAACCTTATATCCGGCCCCTCCGGTCGGGGACCGCGCCTTTGCGACTACAGCGTCATGTTCGGATCGGCGTCGACATCGAACGGCGAGATTTCTCCTCGGTCGAATTTACGGCGGGCGACCTCCGCGATCATGGCAGCGTTGTCGGTGCATGCCGAAAGAGGCGGCACCGTCACGCGGATGCCCTGGCGCCCAAGCTTCTTGATCATCATCTCGCGCAGATGCGGATTAGCCGAGACGCCGCCGCCGATGCAATATTCCTTACATCCGGTGGCATGCAGCGCGTTCTTGGCCTTCTTGTACTGAACGTCAAAGACCGCGGCCTCAAACGAAGCCGCCAGGTCGGGCAGATGAATCGTACGCCCGGCTTTGGTCTCCTGCTCAATGTAGAGCGTCACGGCCGTCTTAAGGCCCGAAAGCGAGAATCGATAGTCGCCCCTACTATTGAGCGCACGGGGAAAGTCAATCGCGCGGGGATTGCCCGTCTCGGCAAGCTTGGAGATGATGGGGCCGCCGGGATAGCCCAGGCCCAGCGCCTTTGCCACTTTGTCAAAGGCTTCGCCCACGGCGTCGTCGAGCGTCTCGCCGAGCACCTCGTAGTCGCCCCACGCCTTGACGTAAACAAGCATGGTATGACCGCCCGAGACGAGCGTGAAGATAAACGGCGGCTTGAGATCGGGCTGCGCCAGCAGGTTGGCAAACAGGTGGCCCTCCAGATGATTGACACACACGAGCGGTTTACCGGCAGCATAGGCAAAGCCCTTGGCGAAGGCGACGCCCACCACCAGAGCACCCACCAGGCCCGGACCCTGTGTCACGCCAACAGCGGCGAGTTCGCTCGGCGCGATGGCTCCGCCCTCAAGACCAAGCGATGCCGCGGCATCCTCGAGCGCCGCGTCCACGACGCTCACGATAACCTCAACGTGCTTGCGCGAAGCGATCTCGGGCACTACGCCGCCAAAACGGGCATGAAAATCGATCTGCGTCGAAACCTGATTGGCCAGCATATTACCGTCCGCATCGATAATCGCCACAGCCGTCTCATCGCACGAACTCTCGATGGCAAGCACCAGGCGGCGACGCTCAATTTCGGCGCGTTCCTCAACGGTTCGCTCGGGTGCAGGTAGCGGCCATACGCGCTGCTCTGCCGCCGTCGGCTCGGGCGAAGCATTGTCGACCGGAAGCACGAGGGGCAGCGGAGCCGTCATGACGATGGCATCCTTGCCGGCACCATAGTAGCCGCGGCGACGGCCAGCCTCGGTAAAGCCCAGAGCGTTATAAAGCGCGATCGCTCCCTCGTTGCCGTCCTCGACCTCGAGCGAAGCCGTGGTGCAGCCGAGCATCTGGGCATCATAGCTCACATGCGACAGCAGCTTGCGGGCAATGCCCTCACGGCGATGTGCCGGGTCGACGGCGACATCCAGAATCTGCACATCACCGTCCACGACCATACCGCCGGCAAGGCCCAGCAGCTTGCCGTCGTCGTGTGCCACCCACCAACTACGCGGCGTAGCGACGTCCTCGCCCAGTTCGGACAGGAACATGCCCGGCGTCCACGCCTTGTGTCCGGCACCTTCAAAGCAGGCAGCCTCTAACGCGCTCGCGCCCTCGGCATCCGCCGCGCCCATGGGACGGAACTGCAGATGACGACCGGCGAGCTCATCGGCAACGCCCGTAATTTCGCTCTGCGCACTCTCGGCAAGACCAAGACGCTTGCGCTCGTTTTCCTCGGCATCCGAAAGGCGCGTGTAAATCGGCAGGACGCGAGCCGGATCGCCGTCACCCGCAGCGTGCGCGAGCAGCAAGCCCTCGCCCGAAGGCCACCACAGGTCGCGCTCCACGCAGCGGGCGATCTCGTCCTCACCCAACAGCTTGCCATAGCGCACGAGACCGTCGCCGGTCAGCTGAACCTGGTCCCAGTCCGCTGCTTGGCGCCACTCATCGAGCGCCACGGCGGCCTTGACCACGTGTTCGCGCTCAAATTGACGCTCGGGGCCCTCATCGACCAGCATATACAGCGCCGGATATACCTCACCGCGCATAGCATCGGCCAAGATACCAAGCTTGCCGCGCACGCCAGCCTTCCACGCCGTCCAAGCGCAAGCGTCAAGCGTTGACACGCCCAGCAGCGGAACATTGGCACCACGTGCGAGGCCCTTGGCAGTGGAGATGCCGATGCGCACACCCGTAAACGACCCCGGGCCGCGGCCGACCACGTAGTAACCAACATCGCTGCGATCCAGACCGGCTTGAGCCAGCACGCCATCAACGGTATTCACGAGCTCAACGTTGGCGTGACGGCGACACATGTGGTCGCCACTCACGAGCTTCGTCTCGCCCGTCTGCCCATCAATCCAGCTTGCCGCGCAGGCAAGCATGTCGGTCGAGGTATCGAGCGCCACCACCAGCGCGTTGTCGTTATGCAAGCTCATCTTGTACAGCCTTATCAATCAAATGGGAAAGCTCCATTGCGCGGTCACCGTGTGCCTCGAGCGTTATCGTTCGCACATCGCTGTCGCCCTCATCACGCTTGAGCGTCACCGAAAGATACTCATCCGTCAGCTCGTCCTGGAATTGTTCGCCCCATTCCAGCAAGCAAGCACCCTCATAGCCCAGCACATCGAAAATGCCCGTATCCTCGAGCTCGTAGGCATGCTCCAGGCGGTATAGATCAAAGTGAAACAGCGGAATACGACCTTGATCGTGAACGGCCATGAGCGCAAACGTAGGGCTCGTAACCATATGCTCATCGCCCAGCCCGCGCGAGACGCCCTTGGTAAAGTGAGTTTTGCCCACTCCCAGGCCACCGGTCAGGATGAGCACATCGCCGTCCTCAAGGCACGGTGCAATTAGCTCGCCAAAGTACTCCGTATCGGCAGCGCAAGTCGTTTTGTAAGTACCTACCCCCAGGCGCTCCAGGGACATATATGCTCCTTATTATTCCGAGGCGTCCTCTGGTGCGGGATGTCGCTCCAGATAGTCGCCCAGCATCTTAAAGTCTTCCTCCAGCAGCTCCTGCCACGCCGGATTGCGCAGCGCTGCTGCCGGATGGAACGTGGGCATTACTACAAAATGCCCCATCTGGTGGAACCTGCCGCGCAGCTTAGTAATGCCAATCTCGGTCTTAAGCACAAAGTGCGTCGCGGGGTTGCCGAGCGTCACGATAATATCGGGCCAGATGCTTCGAATCTGCTCACGCAAAAACGGCGAGCAAGCCAACACTTCCTCGGGACGCGGATTGCGGTTTCCCGGCGGGCGGCACTTAAGCACGTTGGCAATGTAGACGTCTTCGCGTTTGAGGCCCGCCAGCGACAAAATGCCGTTGAGGTCCTCGCCTGCCGCCCCCACAAAGGGCTCGCCCTGCAAATCCTCATTGCGGCCCGGCGCCTCACCAATAAACATCACGCGAGCGCGGGGGTTTCCCACGCCAAACACGATATTGTGACGCGACTGGTAGAGCTGGCAGAGGTGACAATCGCCCAGAACGGCCTCAATTTCCTCGAGTGCGACCTCACGTGGTGCCTGATGGGTATGGCCGGGGATGTGCATGACGCCCATAGCGGCTCCTACACGTAGACCTTGTCGAGACGCATGCCAAAGCCGCAGGCGACCTCGTAGTTAATCGTTCCACGCAGTCGGGCCATCTCGTCCATAGTGATCTCGGCATCGCCATCGCGGCCGACAATGATCATCTCGTCACCATACTCGGCCTCGGGAATCTCGTGTGCCGGGTTGGACTGAATGGCGACCATAAACTGGTCCATGCAGATATTGCCAACCTGATGCACACGCTCGCCGCGATACAGCACATCCATACGATTGGAAAGCGTACGCGATAGGCCATCGGCATAACCGATCGGCAGCGTGCAGATCTGAACGCGCGTACGCGGTACGCGGTAGGTAAAACCGTAGCCCACGCCCTCACCCATCGCAGGGTGTGCCACGCGCGTCACGCGCGCATGGACGCTCATAACGGGATCAAGCTGCATCACGCGGCCACTCAGCTCGCACGGCTGCATGCCATACAAGCCAACGCCGGCACGAATCATATCAAAATGCATCGAGGGGTCGAGCATCGAGGACGGCGTGTTGGCGCAGTGCACGATACCGCACTCAAAACCCGCATCCTTAATGGCCTGAACGGCCTCGGTAAAGCGCTGACACTGCAGCTTGTAGTCCCAGCCCGAAGGTTCATCGGCCGTGGCGAAGTGCGTAAATACGCCGTCGCACTGAATACCGCGATGGAAATTTATACCGCGGACAAAGTCGAGCACCTGCGTGTAGTGAACGCCGATACGATTCATGCCCGTCTCGATGGCGAGATGATACTTGCCCACTTTGCCCGCCGCGACGGCACATTCGCCATACGCAAGAGCAAAATCAGACGTATAGACCGAAGGCATGATATCAAACTCGAGCAACGTCGGAATGGCCTCGATAGGCGGCTCGCTTAGGATGAGGATGGGTTTCGTAATCCCGCCCTGTCGGAGCTCAACGCCCTCGTTAACCGTCGCCACGGCAAACATGTCGGCACCGGCCGAATACATGATCTTGGCGCACTCAACAGCTCCATGACCATAAGCATCGGCCTTGACCACGCAGCACAGGCGCTGACGTGGATTCAGCAAGTTCTTATAGGCCCTCGTGTTGCGACGGAGCGCCCCGCGGTCGATCTCGACCCAGGACCAGCGCGTCAAATCGGCTTTATTCATGATTAGTCATCCGACCCTTCGTCCATGATTCCCAGATCTTCGAGCGCATCCTTTGCCGCCAGTTCCATGGCCGGACCGATCAAGTCGATAAGATCGGTCGCGATGACGCTCTTCTCACCATACTCCGTCGCCGCGGCAAAACCGGCGTAGCTGTGAAGTGCGACGGCGTACGAATACAGCAACTCCCAACGATCCATCTCGTCGCGCATGGTGGCAAGCGTGCCGGCCAAAATACCCGCGAGAACATCACCCGAACCGGCAGTTGCCAGAGAAGCCGGACCCGAGAGCGGCAGCAGCACACGCTCAACGCCACAGATAGCCGTCGTCGGCCCCTTGGCAATGACCACCAGATTGTCAGAGCCTGCAGCCCAGACAACCTTCTGCGCGGCTGCAATCGCAGTACCAAGGTCGTTCACCTCGTCACCGGCAACCAGACGCGAAAGTTCACGATAGTGCGGCGTCATAACCAACGGCTGCTCGCGACGATACATCTCGGGATTACTATCAATACCGTCAATGGCAATCTTAGCAAGGCAGTTGAGTGCATCGGCGTCCAAGATAAGCGGCACATCAAGCTCGAGCAAGCCCGAAACCACCTGCATAGCGCCGGCAGATGTCGTCATACCGGGACCGCACAGTACACAGCTGTACTTCTTTGCAATCTCGCACACCGTCATGCGCGCAGCGGCGCCAAAGGAGCCGCGGGAATCAGACGGAATAGCAAAGACGGGAATCGAAGGAAGTGCCATGCGAATAAGATTGGCGCAGGCGTCAGGAGCCGCGACTGCCACGTAACCAGCACCCGCGCGAGCTGCAGACTTGGCCGCCATAATGGCAGCACCAGGATATTGCGCAGATCCGGCGACAATAAGCACAGAGCCACGGGAATACTTATCGATATTCGTAGGTAGTGGGGCAAAGTAATCAACTAAGTCCCCGGGCTCGACAATCTCGGCGGCGTGGTCGACATCATCGATGACCTCGTCAAGACGGTCGTAAAGATTGCCGCAGATCAAATCGCCAGCATACTCAGGACCATCAGCGCTATACAGACCAATCTTGGGCGCAATCATCGTCACCGTATGCTCGGCACGAATGCAGTCGTCATCAACAACGCCCGTCTCGGCATTCAGGCCCGAGGGAACATCAATGGATACGACACAATCGGCGCATTCATTGACCGTAGGAATCCAGATGGAGAACGGCGCACGCAGATTTCCGTGGAAACCGGTACCAAAAATGGCATCGACAACAACATCGGCCTTATCGATCAAAACCTCGAGTTCGTCACGCGAGGGGCCGACGCAAACGTGCACATCGCGGCCGGCAGTACGACGAGCAACATGACGTGCCAGAGCAGCAGGAATCTCATCCGGCTCAACCGGAGAAACGATATCCACGTCCACACCCTTATGGCTCAGGATATCGGCGGCAACCCAACCGTCGCCGCCATTATTACCAAAACCGACCAGAACGAGAACCCGATCGGGATTGAGCTTCAAGACCTCGTTGGCGGCAAACTCACCCGCTAGCTCCATAAGCTCGGCCTTCGAAGTCCCTTCGCGTTCGATGATATCCTCGAGACGAACGACTTCTTCGGTACTCAAAACCGGTTTCATCTATGCTCCTAGCGTATCTTGCGAAGCATCGCCCAGGTGCTCCGTCAATGCTGAATTCTGCAGCTGCTCAAGCTCATCTAAAACAGAGCGAGCCTCTTTAAATGTCTGCGCTACGCGTTTCTTGGTGCTCACCTTTTCCTCTTTTGGCTTAGGCCGAGCATCTTCGGTAATCGCGATGGCATTCGCAACGGCCAAATCTCCTGTAAGCGTAATGGAAAGAGCGACTTCAACAACACCCAGTTCTTGAGCGATCTCGAGAGCACGGCCCGAAAGCAGCGCCTTCGGTTTGCCGAGTTTATCACGCGTAACCGAAACATCCTTGCGACCCACGCCTTGACTAAAACCCGTGCCGAGAGCTTTAAGTACCGCCTCGCGCGAAGCAAAGCGGCTCGCATAGTGAGCAGCGGGACGCGATGATGCATCGCAATACGCACGCTCTTCTTCGGTAAACACACGCCGAGCAAACGACGGCGTCTTTTCAAGAATTGAGTTCATGCGGGAAATCTCGACGATATCAACGCCGATACCAGCTTCAGCCATGTTCACCTCCATATCGCACAGACTAAGTTATTGTAGCCCGTTCGCAGAAGATGCGACAAACGAGGGTTATAAAACACAGCTACTATGTGAGACAAAAGCCCGTAAACGCAAAAAAGGGGGAGGCCGCGAGGCCTCCCCCTTCTTCAAGTCATCCGACGGCTCGGTGCCGTCCACCGGTCAGCGGCGCCCTGGCCTCCCACGGGCTGAC
>NZ_JADNDZ010000068.1 GCF_015552075.1 Collinsella aerofaciens | reverse complement strand
CTCATCCGGTCCGACCGGGCCGCGCGGCAAGGAGATATATTGCCAGACCGGAGGGCCCCCGCGGGCGGGAATCTGGGCGTACACATTTCCTACACATATAAGTACTCTCAGCTGGCTGGTTAAAAACAGGAGGGGACCTCGCTTCCGAGATCCCCTCTTTCGCCTATCTATAGCAATAGACTCTTAAATACCTTATGCCAGCAGCTTGCGACCGGACTCCTCGATCGCGTCAAGTGCTGCATCTGCCTCGGCGGCATCCGCGCCCTTAGCGAAGATGTACAGCTTGATCTTGGGCTCGGTGCCGGAAGGACGAACAATACCCTTGTTGCCACCCTCAAGATCGAACTCAATGACGTTAGCCTTCGGCAGGCCGTTCACGCAGGTGTTGTAATCCACGACGGCCTCAATCTTGGAACCGGCGAGCTCCGCGGGCGGGTTCTCGCGCAGACCGGCCATGATGCCGGCCATCTTTGCCGCACCCTCAGCGCCCGGATAGCTCAGCGAAATCGTCTTATTGTGATAGTAGCCATACTTCTCGTACAGCTCGTGCATCGCGTCGGCAAGGTTCTTACCCTGCAGCTTGTAATACTGCGCCATCTGGCAAATCAGAAGCGAAGTGCTCACCGCGTCCTTGTCGCGCACGTGGTCGCCGGCCAGATAGCCGTAGCTCTCCTCGAAACCGAAGATAAAGCGATCGACCTCGCCAGCATCGGAAAGCGAGGTAATGATGTCACCGATGTACTTGAAGCCCGTCAGGCAGCGACGGAGCTCAAAGCCGTACTCGTCGGCCAGTGCGTCAACCATAGCGGAAGAAACGATAGTAGTAACGGCAACCTTCTTGGTGAGGTCCTCGCCGCGGGCGGCACGGGTCTTGCAAATATAGTCGAGCAGCAGGACGCCCATCTCGTTACCGGTCAGCAGCAGGTAGTCATCACCATTCTTTACGGCAACGCCAACACGGTCGGCGTCGGGATCGGTTGCGAGCAGCAGATCAGGGTGAACCTGCTCGCAGAGATCGATGCCCTTCTGCATGGCCTGACGGATCTCGGGGTTAGGATACGGGCAGGTCGGGAAATCGCCGTTAGGCTCCTTCTGCTCGGGAACAACCGTGACATCGGTGATGCCAGCGCGCTCGAGCACCGTCGTGACGGGAATGAGGCCGGTGCCGTTGAGCGGAGTGTAGACGAGCTTAAGCGGTGCGCCGGCAATCTCCTCGGCAGAAAGGTTAGTCACGCCGCGGGCGAGAACGGCGTCATAATAACGCTCGAGGCACGAGTCATCGATCCATTTAACCAGACCCTGCTCAAGAGCCTCATCAAAGTTCATGGACTTCACGCCGGTAAACGTATCGGTCTCGGCGATAGCCCTAGAAATTGCATCGGCGGCCTCACTGGTGATCTGGCAGCCGTCGGGGCCATAGGCCTTATAGCCGTTATAAGGCGCTGGATTATGACTAGCGGTCATGCAAATGCCACCGGAGCACTTAAGGTCACGGACGGCCCAGGAAAGCGTCGGCACGGGAGAAATCTTAGGATACACGAGAGCAGTCACACCGTTTGCCGCAAGAATGGCAGCCGTCGTCTTAACGAACAGTTCACCCTTATTGCGGCTATCGCGAGCGATAGCAACCGTCGGATGCTCGAAGGTCGCATTGAGATAGTCAGCAAAACCCTGCGTCGCGCGACCGACCGTATAGATATTCATACGGTTAGTGCCTGCACCGATAGTGCCACGTAGACCGGCGGTACCGAAGGCGAGATCTTGGAAGAAAGCGTCGGTGATGGCGTCTTCGTCACCCTGCTCCTTCATCGTGTTGAGCTCAGCGAGGAGCTCCTCGTCCTTGACATTGGCAATCCAAGTATCAAGCAGCTCATGAACATCTGCCATGTGAGTCCTTCCGTCACAATCAATAAAACGACCCGTGTAAAACAGGACAAGCGCAGCAGTGCGCTAAAGCAAATATTAGTCCATTGAGAACAAAGAACCGACCAAAGAACGGTGAACGTCTATATTCAGCGGTGGATGATTAAATTGATTTAATTGCATAAGGAATGTTGCGCGTAAACGCAAAAAAGGGGGAGGCCGCGAGGCCTCCCCCTTCTTCAGTCCGTTGCGACGGCTCGGTGCCGTCCACCGGTCAGCGGCGCCCTGGCCTCCCACGGGCTGAC
>NZ_JADNDZ010000008.1 GCF_015552075.1 Collinsella aerofaciens | reverse complement strand
CGCCTCCCGGAGCTCGGGGCGCGTGGGCCTCGGCGGGTGCGCGAGGGCGTAGTAGTAGGTCGACCGCTTGAGCTCGGCGCATGCGAGCAGGTGCCCGAGCGCGTGCCCCTCGGCGCGCAGGGCCGCGACCGCTTCGGCCTTCGCCCTGGTCAGAGCCCGTCCCTCTCGACCAGGGCGCGTTTAGGTAGGCCACCTCGGCCTCGAGCCTACGGCACCGCTCCTCGAGCTCCTCCTCGCGGGTCCGCGGCCTCGCCCTGGAACCGCTCGGCCGGCCCTTGGGCCTCGGGCGCAGGGCCTCCGCGCCGCCCCGGCGGTATAGCGCGCACCACTTCTTGAGCGGCGACATCGACATTATGCCGAACGCCGCCATCGCCTCGGTCTTCGTCATGCCGCCGTCGACGACGGCGGAGGCGGCGGCGACCTTCTGCTCGTATGTGTACCTGCCCTGCTTTCCGTCCATGCGCAGCAGCACCTCGCTCCCGAACGCGCGGTATATCTCCTGCCATCTTCTCACGGCTTCCGCGGGAAGCGAAAGGGCAATCGCGGCAGATTTATACCCGTGCCCGAGCTCGAAGAGCCCTATGGCCGCCTTCCTGGCCTCGACATCATGCTTCACCCTCAAATCAACGCGCATAAAGAAAGCCTCCCATTTCTCATGTCCAAGAAATGGGAGGCAGTTCAAATCAGTCTGCCAGCGGGCTTTTCTGTGCGTTGGAAATCTCGGCATTGCGTGGCGCTACACGCGCGTCGCATCCTTGGGGCTCATGGTCATGCTCTGGAAGCGGTTCTCCATGTAGTCGTTATCGAAATACTTGCCGTAGAACTGCGCGACGGGAATATCCGGCTCCGTGCCATTGACGCGCTGGTACCAGTAGTCGAGCGACTGCAGCGTCATGACGCCGTCGACCAGCATAATGACGGTAAAGATGACGGTAGCCGAGTAGCGACTCTTCCACGGAATCATGTTGATGAGCTTGAGCAGCCTCGGCAGCAGCAGCTTGATCCAGATAAGGCCACCCAGGCCCCACAGGCAGGCAAAGCCCGTGCAGGTGCGTCCGCCCGTAAGGACGGCGAGTGGGTCGGGCATGCCGAACAGCTTCATGTGCGAGTAGCTCCACGAGACCACACCGAACGAGGTCTGCATAAACCAGCCCACGAACACCTCAAAGCTCGCGCCGAGCACAGCGCTTACCAGGAAAATGATGATGGGGTTCTTTTTATAGAAGCGGTTGAGCACCATGGTCATGAGTACGGCGCCAAAGCCATAGATGGGGCTGAAGGGACCAAACAGCATGCCGGCGCGGTCCTGGTAGACGCCTGGGTCGTCGACCGTCATGTGCCAGATGTCCTCGGCGATCAGGCCGAGCACGCAGCAGACGAGGAATACCCAGAACAGGTTGAAGTAGTTGAGCTTGATGTAGCCCTCGCCGGTTTCATCGCGGCCGAGCATGCCCTCGGTGGCGGCGTCGCGGTCGAGCATCTCCTGCAGGCGGCGCTGCAGTTCGCGCTCCTGGCGCAGTGTGGGGTCGACGGTGGCCGAAAGCGCGATGAGGATACCGAGCTGAATCGCGGGACGAAGCAAGAAGAGCCCGATACCCTGGAGCATCACGTCGACCAAAAGCTCGACGACGGTGAATGCAATAAGGATGTAGGACAGGCGGGCGGCGTTGCGGCGCTGGTTTTTGATAAGGTCCAGGCCAAAGATGATCAGGATGACGGCACTTGCCGCAGAGAGCATGATGCCGGCGACGATGAGTCCAACCGAGACCAGCATATTGTCGCCGAGCTTGGCGGCGGCGTTGCCGTTAATGAGCGCGGTGATGACCTGCCACATAAAGGCAGCGACCGACGGGAGTGTGCCCACGCCGGACAGGATGCACAGGACGGCGTACACCTTAATGATGAGGGGAATCTTCTTGACCTCCGTGGCGCTGGGGACGCTGGGGTCGAGTCCGTTTCGATCCATACAGAACCTTTCTCGCTTTGTCCTAGATTACAAGGATACGCCGCCGACCTGCCAAAAGACAGGACGAACGTCCCAATTGCAACAATGCAACCCTCAACGGTGGACGCGGCGGCCACCTGGGGGCGTGGGCGCTTGCACTGGACAGACCAATAAAATGTTTGGCCGCAAAACGGATTATTAGCTCGGTGGGCTTTTAAAAAGCGCTGCTCATGCGCTGGGGAGCGCGTCGCGCCGTGCGTATAATAAGGCGGGTAACGCCAAAATACGAGGCTCTGAGGGGATGCCATGTCTCAAGAAACCATCCGCGCGGCCGAGCGTGCCGCGGGACAGGTGAACGCCATGTCGACGTATGATCCGGACTCTGACCAGCTGCATGAGGAATGCGGCGTTTTTGGTGTCTGGGCGCCCGATCGCGACGTGGCTCGACTGACGTACTTTGGCCTGCGTGCACTGCAGCACCGTGGCCAAGAATCGGCGGGAATCGCTGTTGGTGACGGCGGTACGGTTATGGTCCGCAAGGATCTGGGCCTGCTCGACCGCGTGTTCTCCAATGCCGACTTGTCGACGCTCTCCGGTCAGCTGGCCGTGGGTCATGTGCGCTACGGCACCGCCGGCGCCAAGAGCTGGGAAGCCTCTCAGCCGCACCTCTCTACCATCAATAGCGTCATTATCGCGCTCGCGCACAACGGCACCCTCGTCAACACCGACGAGCTGCGCCGCCAGCTGATCGAGTTGGGCGTGCCGTTCCTCTCCAATTCGGATTCCGAGGTCGCGACCAAACTCATCGGCTACTTTACTCAGCGTACAGGCCATCTGCGCGAGGGCATTCGCAAGACCATGGAGCTCGTGCGCGGCGGCTACGCCATGACGCTCATCAACGAGCAGGCGCTCTACGCATTTCGCGATCCGCACGGCATTCGCCCACTCGTGCTGGGCAAGCTCGTGGACGAGGGCCTGGACCAGGCCGATGCCGCATCCGTTTCGCAGCTGCCGTCGCAGGACGGCGCCGCGACGGTCGACGCCACCACCCATGTCACGCGTGCCGGCGGCTGGGTCGTTGCCTCCGAGACTTGTGCGCTCGACATCGTGGGCGCCGAGTACGTCCGTGACGTCCGTCCCGGTGAGATTTTGCGCATCAGCGCCGAGGGCCTTGTGTCCGAGCAGGGCGTGCCTGCCGCCGAAGAGCCTGCTAACTGCATCTTTGAGCAGGTCTACTTCGCTCGCCCCGATTCCATCATGAACGGCAAGAGCGTCTACGCCTGCCGTTATGACATGGGTCGTCAGCTGGCACATGAGGAGCCCGTCGAGGCCGACCTGGTCATCGGCGTGCCCGACTCCGGCCTGCCGCCCGCGGAGGGGTATTCGCACGAGAGCGGCATTCCCTTTGGCGAGGGCCTCATCAAGAATCGCTATGTGGGCCGTACGTTTATCGAGCCTACGCAGGAGCTGCGTGCCATGGGCGTGCGTATGAAGCTCAACCCGCTGCGCGACAACATCGAAGGCAAGCGCCTAGTCGTCATCGACGACTCCATCGTCCGCGGCACCACCATGGTGCAGCTCGTCAAGATGCTGCGCAACGCCGGCGCCAAGGAGATTCACATTCGCATCAACTCGCCCGAGGTCATTTGGCCGTGCTTCTACGGTATCGATACCGACGTGCAGTCGCAGCTCATCAGTGCCAACAAGACGGTCGATGAGATCTGCGAGTATATCGGCGCCGATTCGCTGGCCTTCCTTTCGGTCGAGGGCCTGCTGAAGGTCATGCCCAAGGGCGGTTACTGCGATGCGTGCTTTACCGGACGCTACCCCGTGGCGATTCCCGAGAGCTTTGGCCGCGACAAGTTTATGGAGGGCTTTAAGCCCCGCAACCTGGACAAGCCGCTGCACTTTGACGACGACGCCGTGGTCGAGAAATACGACGACCGCAGCTGGGAAGAGGAGCACGGCGAGGCCTAAAACCTGCCATGTGGGGACAGGTTTATTTTGGTAGGTTTTACCTGCTGTTTTGTTGATATGACGGCGCGTGCTGTTATGGCGCGCGCCGAAATGAGCGCAACTATGAGCACCGTTTGGCGCCCGCGCGGCGCCACGGTAGTGGGAGAGGAAGGCTCAGATGAGCGACAGCAAGCATGTGACGTATGAGGATGCCGGTGTCGATACCGCTGAGGGCGGCCGCGCCGTCGACGCGATTAAGCAGATGGTCAAGGACACCAATCGCCCCGAGGTTATCGGCGGCATCGGCGGCTTCGGTGGCCTGTTCTCGGCTGCCGCGCTTAAGGATATGGAAGACCCGATCCTGATCAGCGGTACCGACGGCGTGGGCACCAAGCTCGTGCTCGCCCAGATCATGGACCGTCACGAGACGGTGGGCCAGGACCTGGTCGCCATGTGCGTCAACGACATTTTGGCCTCGGGCGCCGAGCCGCTGTTCTTCCTGGACTACGTTGCCATCGGCCATATTGAGGCCGAGCACATGGCAAAGATCATCAAGGGCGTGGCCGACGGCTGCAAGCTCGCGGGCTGCGCGCTCGTGGGCGGCGAGATGGCCGAGCACCCGGGCGTCATGGCCCCGGCCGACTACGACCTCGCCGGCTTTACCGTGGGCGTCGTCGATCGTCCCAAGATGCTCGATCCCGCGAACGTCCGCCCCGGCGACGTGATCTTGGGCCTGCCCTCCACCGGCGTGCACTCCAACGGCTACTCGCTCGTGCGCAAGGTCATCGGTGTCGACGGCATCAAGCCGGGCACGCCCGAGGCCGCCGCTAAGGCCGAGGAACTGAGCCGCCCGCTCGAGGAGCTCGGTGGCGCTTCGCTGGCCGACGCCCTGCTGGCTCCTACGCGCATCTACGTCAAGCCGATCTTGGAGCTGCTGCGCGGCGGCGCCAACGTGCACGCCATCGCCCACATCACCGGCGGCGGTATTACCGAGAACCTCAACCGCGCACTTGCCGACGACGTCGACGCCGTGGTCACTCGCAACGGCGCCGAGATGGGTTGGGACGTTCCGCCCGTCATCACCTACGTGTCGCGCCAGGCCGAGCTCGCGCCCAACGAGGCATGCAAGACCTTCAACATGGGCGTCGGCCTGTGCCTGATCGTCGCCCCCGAGGACGAGGCTGCCGTGACCGAGGCCCTGGTCGCGCTGGGCGAGAAGCCGTTCCGCGTGGGCGAGTGCGTCGAGGGTTCCGGTAAGGTCGTGTACTCTGATGAGCGCTAACGAGCAGATGGCTGCTAGTGAGGGCCTGGGCTTTGTGCCCTACACCCGTCCGACCGGCACAGATACGGCCGAGCCGCTCAAGATCGGCGTGCTTATCAGCGGTTCGGGTACCAACCTGCAGGCGCTGATCGACCTGATCGCCGTCGGCAAGCTCAACGCCTCGATTGAGCTTGTGGTGTCGAGCCGTCCTTCGGCCAAGGGCTTGCAGCGCGCCGAGCGTGCGGGCATCCAGACGCTTACGCTGTCCAAGGATGTCTATGCCGACCCCATCGCCGCCGACGAGATCATCGCGCATGAGCTGCTCGAGCGTGGCTGCGAGTACGTGGTGATGGCCGGTTACATGCGCATGGTGCACACGCCGCTGCTGGCGGCGTTCCCCAACCGCGTGGTCAACCTGCATCCGGCGCTGCTGCCGAGCTTTACCGGTGCCCATGCGATCGACGATGCGTTTGCTCGCGGCGTCAAGGTGACCGGCGTGACCGTGCACTTTGCCAACGAGATCTACGACAACGGCCCCATCATCGCCCAGCGTGCGCTGGCTGTTGAGGAGGGCTGGGATGTCGATACGCTCGAGGAGCACATTCACGCGATTGAGCACGTGCTGTATCCCGAAGTCGTGCAGATGCTCGCCGACGGTCGCGTTCACGTGCTGGAGAGCGGCAAGGTCGCAATTGATGCGCCTCACGGCTAGCGGCGCACAGTACAATTTAGCCGAGTAGTCAGGGTGGTCATTGGCGCCAAGGCGCGCGTGGCCACCTTTTGTTTTGGGTGGTCACCTGGGACGTTCTTAAACGACTAGCCGTTTAAGAACGTCGCAGGTGACTAGGTGAGAGAGGTGAGCGCATGGCGGATAACGAAGCGCTTTTTACGCCTGAGCTGGTGTTTTTTGATTGGGAGTGTGTGTCGCCGGATGAGTTGTTTGCGCAGCTTGAGGGCGAGCTTGCCCCGCGCGGCTACATTGCGCCTGGCTGGCTTGACGCCGTCCGCACGCGCGAGGATGCCTATCCCACGGGGCTTGCCATGCCGGCTGCCAACATTGCCATCCCGCATACCGACCCGGGATTTGTGGCCAAGCCCTATATCGCGGTAGCGAAGCCCGCCGCGCCCGTGACGTTTAGCGCCATGGCGGGTATGGGTGCTCCCGTGCCGGCGCAGATCATCATCAATCTGGGCATCGCCGAGCCGGGCGGCCAGGTCGAGGCTCTGCAGGCGCTCATGAACATCTTTATGGACGCCGATGCCGCAGCCGACGTGCTCGGCCAGACCACGCCGCAGGGCATGGTCGACGCCATCCGCCGCCACTTCTAAGGTGGGGCTAAGCCGGCACCTAGGGACGTTCCTTATGTGCCGGCACTTGGGGACTGTCCCTAACTGCCGGCAGAAAAGGAACGTCCCTAACTGCCGGCTGCCAGAGCTGTCCCCTTTGCACCAAAATGGTGCAGATTAACCTGTCCCCAACGCACCAAGTGTGCCGCGGGGGCTGCGTTGTGACACAATGGCGTTTGTTCGATTCGTTATGCGAAAGGCCAACTATGGCAAATAAGAAAAAGAATCCCGCACCCGAGCCGACGCCCGAGCAGCAGGCTCGCGCCGCCTCCAGCTCTCGCAAGAAGCAGCGCAAGACCCGCGTGTCCAAGACCGTCAAGATCGTTCTGGTGGTCATCGGCGTGCTGGCGATGCTGCTTTCCGTCTCGGCGATGGCGTGCTCCGGCCTTATGTCGCAGGCCGAGGACACCTCGGGCTACAAGCTGACCGGCGGTGTTGCTGCTACTATCAACGGCACCAACCTCACCGAGGACACCGTGACCAAGCAGATCATGAGCATGCGCACGTCCTACGGCTACACCAAGGACAAGGACTGGGCGCAGTATCTGGTTGACAACGACCTCACGCCCAAGAAGTACCGCAAGCAACTCATCGACTCCTACACGCAGCAGATTCTGCTTCAACAGGCGCAGAAGGAAAACGGCGTGACGGTGTCGGACGAGGAGGTCGAGAAGGCATGGAAGGACGCGTGCAAGAGCGCGGGCGGTGCCAAGACCTTTAAGAAGACCCTTAAGACCTACGGCTATACCGAGGACACCTACAAGGACTCGCTCAAGGAGAGCCTGGCACAGCAAAAGCTTAAGGATGCCGTGGCACCCACGAGCAAGCCCAAGGACAGCGAGATCGTCGATTACATCAACGAGAACCTGTCTAACTACAACGATGCCCGCCGTTCGTCGAACATCCTGATCAAGGTCGATTCCGACGCATCTGACGAGGACAAGGCCGCCGCCAAGGCCAAGGCGCAGGAGTGCCTGGACAAAATCAACTCCGGCGAGCTGAGTTTTGAGGACGCCGTGAAGCAGTACTCCGACGACACCGGCTCCAAGGAGAAGAAGGGCGATGTGGGTTGGGATAAGCTCACTACCTTCGTCGACAGCTACCAGGCGGCGCTCGAGGGGCTCAACAAGGGCGATGTGAGCGACGTCGTCGAGTCGACCTATGGTTACCATGTCATCAAGTGCACCGACTACTTCCATGTCGATAGCCAGGTCGATGATATCAAGCAGGTGCCCAAGGCCATCAAGAAGTACGTCTCCAACGTGGTGAAGACGCAGGCGGCCAGTACTGCATACAGCGAGTGGCTGGAGCAGTACAAGAAGGACGCCGACATTACCGTCAACCCCATGCCCAAGGACGTGCCGTACAACGTCAGCCTGAAGGGCGTCACCAAGAGCTCGACCGACAATTCGTCGACGACCAAGTAATCATGGGACGGTGCTCGCGCGAGTGCCGCCCACACTATTGAGGAGGATTTGCAGATGACCAACGAAGAGCTGCAGAAGGAAATGATTGCGGCCATGAAGGCCAAGGACAAGGTTCGCCTGTCTATCATTCGCCAGGTCAAGGCCGAGGTGAAGAATATCGAGGTTAACGAGCGCCGCGACGTGACCGAGGAAGACGTCAACAGCATGATCAAGCGTCTGATTAAGCAGACGAGCGAGACGCTGGAGATGTCCATTAAGGCCGGTACCGACCAGGAGCGTACCGACAACCTGACCGAGCAGGTCAAGATTCTGGAGAGCCTGCTGCCCGCGCAGGTTTCGGGCGAGGAGCTCGAGGCTCTGATCGAGCAGGTCATCGCCGAGCTGGGCGCCACGTCCAAGAAGCAGATGGGCCAGGTTATGGGAGCACTCGGCAAGGCCACCGGCGGCAACTTCGATAAGCCGGCTGCGGCAAAGATCGTCGGAGCAAAGCTGTCTTAAGGGCTGACCGACACATAGCCGATGCTGAGGGGCGTGACCATTGCGGTCGCGCCCTTTTTTGTCGGCCGATGAAGGGCGCCTCCCCTGGCTGGTCATTGGGCGCTCATTGGGGACAGACTTAAATGCGTACCCAATGAGCGGGCACTCATTTAAGTCTGTCCCCAATGAGTGAGTGAAAGGTTGCGGGTTCTTTACGGGGATGCAGTGTGGGCTGCGGAAACGTTGTTCTTTCCGTACAATAGTGCAATTCGTATAAACGCGGGGAAGGGACATTCATGGCAGACATGATCGAGATCAAGCATCTCAACAAGTACTTTGGCGACCTGCATGTGCTCAAAGATATCAACCTCACCGTCAAGCGCGGCGAGAAGCTCGTAATGATCGGGCCGTCCGGTTCGGGTAAGTCGACGCTCATCCGCTGCGTCGATTATCTTGAGGAGCCCACATCGGGTGAAGTCATTATCGACGGCACGCCGCTCACCAAAAAGAATCACCTGGAAATGGCTCGCAAGTACAGCTCCATGGTGTTTCAGCAGTTCAACCTGTATCCCAATATGACGGTGCTCGGCAACCTGACGCTCGCACCCATCAAGCTGCAAAAGAAGAGCAAGGAAGAGGCGACCCAGATCGCCATCGCCGCGCTCAAGCGCGTCGGCATGGCGCATAAGGCCGGCGAGTATCCGCAAAATCTCTCGGGCGGCCAGCAGCAGCGCATCGCCATCGCCCGTGCCCTGTGCACCAAGCAGCCCATCATCCTGTTTGACGAGCCGACCTCGGCACTCGACCCCGAGATGGTTCAGGAGGTCCTGGACGTTATGATCGAGCTCGCGCAGGAGGACATCACCATGATCTGCGTGACGCACGAGATGGGCTTTGCGCGCCAGGTGGCCGACCGCGTCATCTTTATGGAGGACGGCCGCATCCTGGAGGAGGGCACGCCTGAGCACTTCTTCGATAACCCCGAGAACCCGCGCTGCCGCGAGTTCCTGTCCAAGATCCTGCACTAGGCACGGGTGATGGATATGACGGATATGACGAGGGCGGCTGTTTCGCGCCGTCACTTTTTGCAGCTGGCGGGCGCCGGCATGCTCGCACTGACGGGTACCGCGCTTACCGGTTGCGGCAACTCCACCAGTGGCGAGGGCTCCGACAAGGGGTCCAAGCTCGCGGCCATCAAGTCGCGTGGCCATCTGAATGCCGGCGTTAAGAAGGACGTTCCCGGCTACGGCTATTACGACGCCGCCAAGGGTCGCTTTGAGGGCATGGAGGTCGACCTGTGCTACCAGATCGCCGCTGCCGTCTTTGGCGTGAGCTACAAGGAGGCCCGCGCCCAGGAACTTGTCGAGTTTACCGACGTAACGCCCAAGACGCGCGGTCCGCTCATCGATAACGGCCAGCTCGACGTGGTCGCGGCGACCTATACCATCACCGACGAGCGCAAGAAGAGCTGGGATTTCTCGACCCCGTATCGCACCGACTACGTGGGCCTCATGGTCAAGAAGCGCTCGGGCTTTACCTCGATCGAGGATCTGGACGGCAAGGTCATCGGCGTGAGCCAGGGTGCCACCACACAGGGCCTGATTGAGCAGATGATTAAGGACAACGGTTTTCACTGCGAGCCGGAGTTTAGGGCCTTTAGCGGCTATCCCATCATCAAGAGTTCGCTCGACGCCGGCAATATCGACGTCTTTGCCATGGACCGCTCCACGCTGGCAGGCTACATGAACGAGACCGTCGAGCTGCTGCAGCCCGAGGTCAAGTTTGGCGAGCAAGGCTACGGCGTGGCGACCAAGAAGGGTTGCGACCTTTCGGCCGAGGTCGATCAGGTGATTTGCGATCGCCTGGCCGACGGCTGGCTCGATCAAGAGGTCAAGACCTGGGGTCTTGTGTAAGCGTTCGTCCAAGGAAGGAATCAAATGCTCGAAGGATTGTTTGACGCCGACCGCTGGTCGACGACATTCCAAAACATGGGGCCCTTCTGGGAGGGCTTTGGCGTGACGCTGCAGGTCGTCGTTGCCGGTCTGCTGCTGTCGCTGGTGCTGGGCACGCTGCTGGGCGTGTTCTCGACCACCCGCTCGCGTGTGCTGCGCGCTATCAGCCGCGTGTACGTGGAGTTTTACCAGAACACCCCGCTGCCCGTGCAGGTGCTCTTTATGTACATGGCCGGCCCGCAGTTTTTGCAAGCCATCACTGGCGCCGACCAGCCGGTGCGTATCGCACCGTTCGTGCTGGGCTTTTTGGGCGTGGGCCTGTATCACGCGGCCTACATCTCGGAGGTCATCCGCACCGGCATCGAGGCCGTTCCGCGCGGTCAGATGGAGGCGGCTCAGAGCCAGGGCTTCACGCGCGCGCAGGCCTACTGGTACATCGTGCTGCCCCAGACGTTCAAGATCATACTGCCGCCGCTGTGCAACCAGGCGCTCAACCTGGTCAAGAACACGTCGGTGCTGGCGCTCGTCGCCGGCGGCGACCTTATGTATCGCTCCGACAACTTCGTAAGCCTGTATGGCTACCTGCAGGGGTACATCGTCTGCTGCCTTATGTACTTCATCATCTGCTTTCCGCTCGCCATGCTGGTGCAGTGGCTCGAGCGCCGCTCCAAGGAGCGTCCGCGCGGTGTGAGCCTGGCCGAGCTGGGGCTCGACAACGTAGAGGAGGCCTAGCGCATGGAAATCTTCAACGCGACCAACCTGCTCTACATCTGGGGCGGCTTTGTTAAGACAATCGAGATCTCGGCGCTGTCGATCTTTTTCTCGCTCATCTTGGGCACGGTGCTGGCGCTTGTTAAAAGCTATGCGCCCCGCCCGTTCCGTATTTTGGTAAGCGCCTATATCGAGCTGTTCCGCTGCACGCCAAACCTGCTGTGGATCCTGTTTATCTACTTTACGGTGCAGGGTTTGGACATTGTGATTTCGACCATCGCCTTTACGCTGTTTACCAGCGCTGTTATGGCCGAGATTGTGCGCGGCGGCCTCAACTCGATTCCACGCGGCCAGTTTGAGGCAGCGCAGAGCCAGGGCTTTGGCTTCTTTGCCACCATGCGCTACATCATTCTGCCGCAGACGTTTAAGACGATCATTCCGGCGCTGTTTAGCCAGTGCACGACCGTCATCAAGGACAGCTCGTATCTTTCGGGCATTAACGTGGCCGAGCTCATGTACACGGCAAACGTCGTGATGGCCCATGCGATCGACCTGTCGCAGGTGCTTATGCTCTACGGCCTGGTATTTGCGATGTACTTTGTGCTCAACTTTGGTATCTCGCTGCTGGTGAGGGCATATCAACGCCGCATCGTAGCCGCATAGCCTGGCTTTCCCTGGCACCCAACCTTGGCCTTCAAACCGTCGCTCGCGTACCAAAGTACGCGTCGCTCCTCTTTCAGGTCAATCTTGGGCACCAGGAAAACCCAGGTACGCTATCGTGGAAAAGGCGATAAACAGCCTATTTCTCATTTGTTAGAAAGGAATCGCGATGAGCGATCTGGAGAATAAGAAGAATCCTGTGGTCATTACCATCGCGCGCGACTTTGGCGCCGAGGGCCACGAGATTGGTCGCATGCTTGCCGACGAGTTGGGGATTCCACTGTACGATAACGAGCTGCTGGTGCGTGCGTCGCTGCGCGCGGGCGAGTCGCTCGACAAGATGGCCGCCTACGACGAGCGTCTGGCCGTGGAGAACATGGCGTTTCTGCCCGACCGCTACGATGCGCGTTCGTACTCGGATAAGTTGTTCCAAAAGATGAGTCAGGTGATTTTGGATCTGGGCGAGACCGAGAGCTGCATTATCGAAGGCCGCCTGTCCGATTACCTGCTTCGCAACAATCCCAACCACATTGCCGTGCTGGTGACCGCTCCCTTTGAGGATCGCGTCGAGATCGTGCGCAAGAAGCGTGGCCTTAACAAAAAGAAGGGCGCCAAGCTGGTCAAACAGCAGCAGAAGGCGCGCGAGGCATTTTACAAGCGCTACAGTGCCGGAAAGTGGAAGATGACGAGCGGCAAGGATATCGTTGTCAATCGCGCCAAGTTGGGACGCGAGGGTTGCAAAGACGTTATCGCCGCTGCCTACCGCTACAAAGTGGCGCAGCTCGAAGGCTAGCCGATCAAAACCACCGCAAAGGTGCCTGTCCCCATCGTGGTGATCGGGCGGCCGGCATAGAAAAAGTCCCCGCCGGGCGTGTGCTCGACGGGGACTTTGCCGTTTGATGGCTAGCGCTGCGGGTGATTACTCGCCCAGCAGGCTCTTGGTGATGGAAGCGGCGGCCTTCTTGCCGGCGCCCATCGCCAGAATGACCGTAGCGGCACCGGTGACGATGTCGCCGCCGGCCCAGATGCGGGGATCGGTGGTCTGGCCGGTCTCCTCGTCGGCGACGATGTAGCCCCACTTGTTGAGCTCCATCTTGCCGCCGATCTTCTTTGCGAAGGGGTTGGCGTTGGTGCCGATAGCCGAGATCGCGACGTCGCAGGGGATCTCCTCGATGGCGCCCTCGATGGGCACCGGGCGGCGACGGCCGGACTCGTCAGGCTCGCCGAGTTCCATCTTCTGGACCTTGACGGCGCACACGGAGCCGTCCTCGCCAGCGACAAACTCGAGCGGGGAGACGAGCGGCAGAACCTCGACGCCTTCGGCCTTAGCATGGTGCAGCTCGGCGCGACGGCAGGGCATCTCGTCCTCGGTACGACGGTAGGCGATGATGGCATGCTCGGCGCCCAGGCGCTTGGCAGTACGGACGGCGTCCATAGCCACGTTGCCGCCGCCAAAGACGACGACGTTCTTGCCGTGCTTGGTGGGGGTGTCGTACTCGGGGAACTTGTTGGCCTTCATCAGGTTCACGCGGGTGAGGTACTCGTTGGCGAAGAAGACGTTGGGCAGGTTCTCGCCGGGGACGTTGAGGAACTTGGGCAGGCCGGCGCCGGTCGCCACGTAGATGGCGTCGAAGCCCTGCTCGAACAGCTCCTCGGCCGTGGCCATGTTGCCCACGACGGAGTTGTACTCAAACTTGACGCCCATGTCCTCCAGGCCGTCGATCTCGAGCTTGACGACTGCCTTGGGCAGACGGAACTCGGGGATGCCGTAGACCAGCACGCCGCCGCCGGTGAAGAAAGCCTCGAAGACGGTGACGTCAAAGCCGTTACGGGCGAGCTCGCCGGCGCAGGTGATGCCGGACGGGCCGGAGCCGACGACGGCGACCTTCTTGCCGTTCTTGGGGGCCATCTTGGGCGTGGAAGCGAGCTCGGGGCGATCGCCGAGGAAGCGCTCGAGCTGGCCGATGGCTACAGGCTCGGACTTCTTGCCGCGGATGCACTTGCCCTCGCACTGGTTCTCCTGCGGGCACACGCGGCCGCAGATGGCGGGAAGCATGGAGTCCTCGCGGATGGTATCGAGAGCGCCGCCAAAGTCCTTCTCGCGGATCTGCTCGATAAAGCGGGGGATGTTGATGTTGACGGGGCAGCCCTCAACACAGAACGGCTTCTTGCAGTTGAGGCAGCGCTCGGCCTCGGCCAGCGCCATCTCCTCGGTGAAGCCCTTGTCGACGGGGCGGAAGTCGCAGGCGCGCTCGGCGGCCGGCTCCTCGTTATCGGGGGTGCGGGGCGACTTCATATCGGCAACGAAACGACCGTTAACTAGTGGCATGCGCAGCTCTTTTCCTCATAGGCCTTGAGGGACTCGCCCTCTTCGGAACGGTAAGCGGCCTGGCGGGCACGAAGGTCATCCCAGTCGACCAGGGTGGCATCGAAGTCGGGGCCGTCGACACAAGCGAACTTGGTCACGCCGCCCACCTCGACGCGGCAGCAGCCGCACATGCCGGTGCCGTCAACCATGATGGGGTTGAGCGACGCGGTGATGGGGGTGTCGTACTTCTGGGCGGTGAGGGTCGAGAACTTCATCATCGGAACGGGGCCGACGCAGAAGACCTGGCTCACGGCCTTGTCCTGCAGCAGACGCTCCAGCGGAGCGGTGACAACGCCCTGCTCGCCGTAGGAACCGTCGTCAGTGGTGATGTGAATGTGGTCCTCGTCGAGGAGCTCGCGGAACTGATCCTCCATGAGCAGGAGGTCCTTGGTGCGGGCGCCCATGATGGCGTGCACCTCGTGACCGGTCTCGACCAGGTGCTTGGCGACCGGGAAGGCAATTGCCAGGCCGACGCCGCCGCCAATGACGGCGCAGGGGCCCTCAGCCATCTCGGTGGGAACGCCCAGCGGGCCCACGACGTCGCGCAGCGACTCGCCGGCCTCGTAGGTGGAAAGCATCTCGGTGGTCTTGCCGATCACCATGAAGATGAACTCGACCCAGCCCTCGTCACCGTTCCAGCCGGCCAGGGTAAACGGGACACGCTCGCCCGTCTCATTGGCGCGAACCATGAGGAACTGTCCAGCGTGCGCATGTTTGGCGATTGCAGGCGCCTCGATGCGGAACTTGAACACCTTCTCCGAGAACTGCGTCTTCTCCAGGATCTTATACATAGAACCCCTCTCTTGTAAGGGCTGCCGAACCGTGCCTCCACGGAAATGGACGGTAGCCCGAATAAAACCGTACGCGCACAGGCGTTGTGCAGACATACGGTGCAAATTATACCCTCATGGGCATGTCGCTTACGTGTATCTTCGGCGGTTGGGAGCAGGGTTTATCCACTTCGACCTACCAAATAGGGACAGGTTTATTTTGGCAGGTTTTATCAGGAAAAACGGCAAAGGGGGCCGGCCTCGGGTTGTGATGAGGCCGGCCCCCTTTGGGGCGCTGTATATGTTTGGCGGCACAGGATTTATTACGGCGCGGCTGCCGCGGCGTTTCCGTAGATAAAACCTGCCAAAATAAACCTGTCCCTAAATAGTAGGTTTAGTGCTTGCCGTTGGCGGAGGCGGCGCCGTTGACGTGGTCGCGGGCATAGATCACGCCGTGCACGATTGCCAGACCGGCGGCATCTGCGGCGCGGGCGCAGGTGTCCTGGAAATCCTCGGCCTCGCGGGCGCGCAGCTGCTTAAGCACGTAGTCGGCGACGGCCATCTTGCCGGGAGGGTTGCCGATGCCGGTGCGGATGCGGCTGAAGTCGCGGCTGCCCATCTTGTCGATGATGGAGCGCAGGCCGTTGTGACCGGCGTGACCGCCGCCCACCTTAACGCGCACGTCGCCGGCGGGAATATCGAGCTCGTCGTGGATTACGAGCAGCTCCTCGGCCTTAATCTTGTACTCGCGGCAGAGCTTGGAGATGGGGCCGCCCGAGGTATTCATGTACGACTGCGGCTTGACCAGCACAACCTGGCGCTTGCCTCCCTCTTCCTCGGGGTCGTTGATGTTGATGACCGCGACCTCGGCGCCTGCCTGGTTTTTCCAGTACGTGACGCCGGCCTGACGGGCCAGCTCGTCGATTGCCTTAAAGCCGGCGTTGTGGCGGGTCTCGGCATATTCTTCGCCCGGGTTGCCAAGTCCGGCAACCATGCGAATCTTAAGCGGCTGTGCAGCTGCCATGTTCATCCTTTCGTTGATTTGTCGCCTGCTATGGTGAGCGACCCTGTTGCTGCTGTCAAATGGAGGGCAATTGAGGTTATTTGAGGGCGTTTGGACGGCCGTCGAAATCGAGGTGGACAGTTAGTTCGGATACGTATAAGTTCTGAGAACTCGAATTGCTCGATTCAATGCCGATAC
The DNA here is from genome assembly GCF_015552075.1 of Collinsella aerofaciens. Taxonomy (GTDB): domain Bacteria; phylum Actinomycetota; class Coriobacteriia; order Coriobacteriales; family Coriobacteriaceae; genus Collinsella; species Collinsella aerofaciens_Y. The sequence continues at coordinate 1,653 of NZ_JADNDZ010000008.1, read as the reverse complement.
GTTGTTTTGGAGCTTTAGTTAGTCCATATGACGCTGTTTTGAAGTCTACCCTGCCTTCAAATCGGGCGAATGGTATAGAGATAACTGCAAAACAGCCTAATTCAATGTGTCCATTTATACGTATTTGAACTAACTGTCCAGCCTGCTCGACGGTGCACGGGTGATTCGCCGTTTAGACCGGCGCAAGGCCGATTCCGGCCCGCAGGGCGTTGAGCCAAGCGGTCTGACGCTTGCGATAGCCCTTGATACGGTATCGGAATCGGACTCCCGCGAGTCGATGCATCGTTTGGGCGAAGGCTTCGAGTGCAACAAGGTCTTTCATTTGGTCGCGATTGATAACCAGGACGTGGATGCCCATTGCCTTGAGGCCATTATTTCGATTGCCATCGTGGATGCGAGCGTTTTGAAGCTCATGCCCAATTCCGTTGTATTCGTTGTCGACTCCGGCGGCCGGGCAATATAGGTCGCAGATGGCGTAAGGGATGCCGGAGGACATGTTGACCGCAAGAGTGTCGAAGTCGATTCGATAGTTGAGTAGCAGGCCTCCCATGGGCAGGCTGCAACATCCGAATCCGCCAAAGCGCATGGGCGCTCCGAGAACGGCAAACATTAGGGATTCGGCTGGGGATGCAGATCCGGGTCGGGCGAGATTGACTGCCGTGCGAAACGAGGTATATGAGCTACTTTTGGCGAAGCGTGCGACCGCCTCGAGCTCTTCGATAGTTGTGGCGGGCTCGCATTTGTAGTGTGCCTGTTCGTAGCGGGTCTCGTTCTGTTGTTCGGTCGCCGACTGGTCGCCCAGGCAATCAAGATCGCTCGTCGCTGCGCAGTCATCGCCCTTGGGCCAGATGGCGTCATAGGCAATGGGGTATGTTGCCCCGGGAGGAAGGGAGTAGGTTCCGAGCAGCTCCATAAGGAGCATCAAGGTTTTGGCGACTGATTCATTTTTGGAACAAAGCATGGCTGTCATGGCAGGAGACGTAGCGTAGATGTCGGCCTCGACGTGCATAATTGCACCTTCAGGAAGCGGAGCGGAGAGAATATGCTGAAGAAGTCGCTTGTCGGGGCGCCTGTTGTCTTCGTTTGAAACGAGAAGATCGAGCAGTTCGGAATCATCTTCATTCCAGGCGTCGAGTATCGAAAGTGCGCCAAAGTCTATCGCGTCATTGTTGGGAATGCAGCCAGCCAAGGCCTGTGCTTGCTGTTCGCTATCAACGGAGTCCCAGGGTAGGGCAGAGTACGCCCGTCGTGCGCGACGAATTGCGCGGAGGGCGGAGAAATGTGAAATCACGGTCATCATAGCTATAACGTACTAAGTTGGCGGCAGAATGCGACCGCCATACCGTTCTTTTCGCTCAGCGGGGCGCTGCGCGCCATGAACGGCTGGGTGTTATGAAATCGGTGGAATCGGTTGAGGGGATTGCAGGAAATTGAGCTCTGCCGCGAAGGTTGACGATAGCTACTGGACAGTTAGTTCAGATACGTATAAGACGGCGGGCGTTCGAGGCGTTTCTAAGGGCTTTCGAGGGCGATTTGAGGGTAAATATGCGGCGGTCGTACTCGAAAGCGATGAGCTTTGGGCAGTATGGCGTTCGCCGGGGTCGCGCGCGCAGACGTGGTGTAAGAGTGTCCTGAGGTCCGTCGCTGCAAGTC
>NZ_JADNDZ010000067.1 GCF_015552075.1 Collinsella aerofaciens | reverse complement strand
GCCCTAGCGTGCGCCGCTTGCGGCGGTACGCTGCCAGGCATTTTGTACGGCAGCGTACGACTCTTGCGGACAGATTTCAGGACCGAATAGTCCGATGTTCAATAGTTCTGTTATTACGTAGTTACATAGTGCGGCTATTCCGCTTTGTCGTTATCACGTAGTTCGGTTTTTCACTTTTTACGCCGTTCACTCATTCATTTGTTACATAGTGCCGCTATTCCGTGGCGTCACTTTTATGCCCACCGCGTGCGTATTCGACGGTGTGGGCGGCGTCTCCGAACACCTCGACTGCTGCCGCCACGAATTGCGGTGTGGTGCGCCTCGGGATATAGAAAGTTTTGTTGCCGAACACGATTGCGATCCAGGCGTTACGGTAGATGAATTGATATGCCGCCTCTCTTGAGCGCTTACCGCAGTATTCCTCTGCAATCTCGTCGATCTGCCAGAGATGGCCGAAGCCGACGATATATTCGGCGATGTACGCGCTCGTCTTGATTCGCACGCGCCGCGGGCGGCGGTACGGAGCATAGCTGCTTTTCCCGGGGTCCGCTTTAACGGGCACGGAATAGACCTCGGCTCGAGCCTTTTCAGCGACCACGCGCCGTGCATCATCGAGGCTATGACGCTTGCACAGGCGCTCGCCGTCGTCGGTCGAGCACTTCACGGTGATTGACTTGATATGCGGCGCCAGATACTCGTACGTTCATGCTCGCGACGCGCCGAACTCCCACCGCAGATCTTCAATGCTCAAGAACTCATACATCTTTTGACCTCGATTTTCTGCCGATAAACGAGAAATCCCGCAAGAGACGCATACTTGTACCCCCCATCGTAAATGTGTGTACAAGTCTGCCGCCGACCCGGGCGGTTCGGCGCTTGCCAGGGCTCCGCCCTTGGACCGGGGGAAGACACTCGCGCGCCTTGTTATTACGATAACGGACAAGGAGGAAAAGGCGCCAGATTTCGAATTATTACGATAGAAGACACGGGCACGGCGGCGCGCGCGGTGGTGCCTGTGGGAGATTATTACGATAACGGACGCAGCGGCAAATCCTGAATCGTGCCCCTGAGACGGTGCAAAATGGCCTTGTGAGGCCATTTTGCACGCCAGCTTCGTTCAACGTCAGACATTCAAGATGTCAGACGTTGAACCTGCGTTAAAGACGCAGCTGGGGCTACTAGTTGCCTACGATCGCTCGCGAAGCTCGCCTGTTCGTGCGTGAATGTCTGACAGCTCCGTCAGACATTGTCGGACATTTGATTGTTCGACAAATGCGCACGTGGTCGCGTTCGCAAAGCTTACCGAACGGTCGATGGGTGCGTTGAGGCCGGAGCAAACGGCGGATGCCAGAAAAATGGCCTCACAGAATCGCGCCCATGGTTGATAAAATTGACCGCCCGGGCGCAAATGCCCGGGCGGTCAATTCATCCCCTCGTTCGCGATCCTGTTGGGTTTTGGGGCTTTGACATGTTGTTGACGGATGGATCAGCCGTACAGCTTGATCTCCCGGGGCTCCATGTGGTCGTCCCCCCAATAAGACGTCCCTGATGTAGCTCTGCAGCAGGACCTCGACGGGCAGCACTGAGTCGTCGACGTAGCCGGGCACTGGGAGTAGGCGTGGCCTTTGGATATAGCGTGGCCGCCTGCCGGCGGTCGGACTGCCACTTCAGCCAAAAGCTCAGGCGCGCGCATTAAAATAATGGATATATCGCTTGATGGGCTTTTGACCAAGCATGAACATCGCAGGTAAATCCGTGTACCAATTTTCGGTATACGGATTTACCTGCGGTTTGTTGAAAGCTCTGACATGCGCTGTCGACTTCATTAAAATCGATTGCCGATCAAGTCTTCCTATATATGCGAGCCCTGAGAAACTGCGCTGTGAACCTGAGTCCGCTATCGATCGGCCCGGTGCACCGGGCCGCTGTCCTCGAGCCGGCAACAGCTTGCCAGTCTCAAAACGTATGCCTCTGGGCACTCGAAAATCGAACCCTCGATGCCGTGAACGTCGAGTGCCAAAACCCAGTGTCAAAACCTCCGCGTCAATTCCCATGGGAAAATCAAATACGAGGCAGGAGGATGAAATGACACGTTACGGATATGCTCGCGTGAGCACGAAAGACCAGAGGTTGGACCGCCAGATCGAGGCTCTGGTGAACGCTGGCGTGGCCTATGGCCATATCTACAAGGACAAGGTCACGGGTGCCCAGGACGGCGACCGGACGCAGCAGAAGCGCCTGTTCAAGAAGATGCGGGCGGGCGACGAGGTGGTGGTCGAATCCTGGGAGCGCTTGACCAGATCGACCAGGCAGCTGCTCAACTATGACCTTATGTTTCGAAACCTCGGCGTGAAGCTCACGTCCCTGAAACAGCCCGTGGATCTAGATACCGCATTCGGGCGCTTCGTGCTTGGCACCCATGCTTGCACCGCGGAACTTGAGCGAGATCTGATCAGGCAACGCCAGGCCGAGGGTATCGCCGTCAAACGGAGCCACGGCGGCAACGTGGGTGGCAGGCCTCGCACAGCCGGCGTCAAAGCCGATGCCGCAGTAAGGCTCTATCTTGGAGGAGAGACTCCTATTCCCGATATTTGCGCTGCGACTGGCGTCTCCAAATCAACGCTGTACCGCATCCTTCGTGAACGTGGATTGGTGGGCGTCAGGAAATAAGTCCGTCTGTCGTTTCGCGATTTGCCTAATAGGCCCGAGTGCGGCGGCGTTACTATATAAGAGTGCGGTATTTCTCTAACCGAAAACCTGCGTGAACGCATGACTTGAGACGCCTTTTAGAACTCACCGATCGCAGGACGAACACAACTCAACAGCGGCCGCGTATTTGTTCCCAGCCGTACGGCGTGGCGGAGCCATGCCCATTGTTGATTGGAGTGTCGCACGATGACAGACGAGAGAAAAATCAGGGAGATCTACGGCGTAAAGTCCGTCCACGAGGAGGCCGCCGAACGGGCCGAGGCGACGTGGCGGGAGAAGCTACTGCGCGAGACGGCCGACCTCAGGACCGAGAATGCACTGCTCAGTGCCCAGCTTGACGAATTCAACCGTAAGCTCGTCGAGGCGACGGATCGGAATGAAAAGATTGAGGCTGACTGCAATGAGCGGATTGCCTTTATAGAGGAGAAGTTCGAACTCGATACCGCGAGACTCGAACTTGAGAACAACGAGCTCCACGCCGCGAGCGTCAGGTACCTCTCCCGTGCTAAGGGCCTCGGCAGACAGATTGTCCAACTCCATGCCGAGGCTGAGGCCATGGTCGATGAGATCGAGCGGCTGCGCGGCGAGCGTGACGCCGCACTGAAAGCCCAAGCCGACACATTCCTGGCTCAGCGCGACCTGATGGCCGAGGTCGCCGCCCTCAAGGACCGCCTTGCTGTAGCCGAACAGCGGGCGGCCGAGGCCGAGGCCAAGGTCGAGGTCATGACCCAGATGGGCTGACGGCATACGTGTTCAACGAACAAAAGCAATAGCTCAATCAAGTATTCAGTTTGGAGCAAATCATGAAAAAGCGCGTTAGCAAAAATAGCATCAGCCTGGCTCGAACTCTCGGTGTCGCCGGTCTTTTGGCGGTTGCCCTGGTTACGACCTCTGGATGCATTCGTACAGACAATCGCCAGTCGGAAGGCCAGGTTTCCAATTCCGATAGCTCGCAGGAAGACGGCGCAGTTTACGGCAAGATGGAGTATTCGGTCACTGCCGTCGAGGTGCATGATTCCTCGTTTGGCGATGGCGGGAAGGTCGCCGTTGTTCGATGGCGTGCCACCAACAATCGAACTGCAGATTCCTTTGCCGATGGAAGCTACATTACGGCCTATCAGAATAAGCAGATGCTTTCTCGCGGTTTTGCCGCCGATTTGCAGGAAGACCACTTCTCTTCGCAAGGGCTTGCGCCGGGAGGCGAATGCGACGGTATATCGGTCTTCGAGCTTAAAGACATGTTCCCCATTGAAGTGAAGATCGACGGGGTCGGGGCTGGATCGAACTCTCTCGACCAGACCTTTGAATTGGAGTAGACCGCATAGCATCTCAGTTCTAGAACTGAGAACTGGGCATAGCGTCTTCGATCGGCACGATGTCTCGGTAGATAAGGCGGTGCCTGTCGTCGCGCCATTCGTCGCCGTGGTAGTGGCCGAAGAACCAGGCGCGGTAGCCGAGCTGCCCGTCGAGCTCGGCAAGGAATCGTTGCAGCTGGTCGTCCAGATACTCGCGTTCGCGCTCCCGGCACAGCTTCTCTGCCAGGTCGGCAGGAGCCTCGTGAGTCACCACGTAGTCGACCTTCCAGCCCACGCGGTCGAGCGAGGTGCGGCATTGCCACATCTCTTCCTCGCTCGGCATCTCCTCGGGCCACCAGCTCCTCCCCTCCTTGCGATACTGCCTGTCGTTGCTCGTGGCGCCGCCCATGGCAAGGACTGTGAGCCCGTCGATATCGAACACCTCTCCGCGCATCAGGTGCAGCACGTGCGGTCGCGCCTCATGGACGAGCCCGCCGTTCCACTCCCGCACCGGCAGCTCAGCCAGGGCGTGGTAGTTCTCATGATTGCCGTCCACGAAACACGTGGTCCACGGCTTCGACTCGAACCAGTCAAGCCAGTATTTCTCGGCGTTGGATCCATCCCAGACAAAGCCGAAGTCGCCGGCCACGATCACCACGTCATCGCGCGTCAGAGTCCGGCCCAGCGGCCAAGACCTGAAGGCGAACCTGCTGGCCCCGTACTCGGCCCTGCCGTGCACGTCTCCTGTCACATAGATAGCCATCAGTACGCACCCCACGGCAGGAGTTTATCCCCGAGCCTCACGATCCGGTCGTACAGCACGGTATGACGTTCGTCCGGGTTGCCGTCTCGGTGAAAATGGCCGTAATACCAGCGCTTGTAGTCCAGGCGATCCTCGAGCTCGTCGAGGAATCCGGTCAGCCGGTCCACATCAGGACGCTCCCAGCCTGGGCCCGGGTAGAGCGTCGGCGAGAGCATGCGCGTCGAGCAGGTATGGGTGATGACGCAGTCGACCTTCCAGCCGACCTCGTCGAGCCTCGCCCGTGCGGCATCGAAATCGCGCTCGTCCGGGAGCTCCTGCGGCCACCACGAGCTGTACGGGATGCGGTACGCCCTGTCGACGCTCGTCGCCCCGCCCATGGTGAAGACCGTCTTCCCGTCGAGCTCGAAGACCTCCCCGCGCATGAGGCGGCGGATGGACGAAGTATCCGACAGGCGCTGCGTCAGCCCGCCGTGCCACGGCTCCATGGGGCGCTCCGCCCAGTGGTCGAAGCGCTCGTGGTTGCCGTCGACGAAGAGAACCGTGTAGGGGCGCGACTCCATCCAGGCGATATCGGCGCATTCCTCGGCAGAGAAGTCCCACGGAAAGCCAAAGTCGCCGGCGATGATCAGATAGTCGTCGCTGCCAAGGCTATCCCCAAGCTCCCAGTCGCGGAGCTTTTGCATGTCGAGCCCACCGTGGATGTCGCCTGTCACATAGACCGTCATCGGATCGCCTCTTTCCGCTTGTAAGCCGCCAGCTCGCGTTCGACCTGCCTGTCGCCGGTCTCGTTGACCCACCAGGGCCATTTCACCCGGCCGCACGGCTCGTCGACCCCGGCGAACCATTCCCTCAGCCCGTCGAGGCTCACCGGGGAGTGCCCGTTGGCGTCGCAGCCCACGTCGTAGCGCAGGAGCCCCTGCTTGCGGTTGAACTCGTTGTACGCGCCGCCGCTGCTGTGGATGTGCCCGTGGAGGTGCCACGATCCATGGCTCATGCCCTGCCAGTCGGCCATGGGGTAATGGCACAGGACGATCTTCTGCCCGTCGATCTTGAGCACGCAGATCGGCGGTTCCACGGTGAACGCGCCCGCGACCGCCGGCTGGGTCCAGTCCTTGTCATGGTTTCCCGGGACGAGGTGGATGCGCCTGCAGGCGATCCGCTTACGCAGCCCGTATGCGTCCTGGGCGGTCATCTTGAATGAGAAATCCCCCAGGATGTAGAGCTCGTCATCCACGGCGACCCTGCCGTTGATGTTGTCGACGATGGCATCGTTCATCTGCCAAATCGTCTCCCACGGCCGGTCCGTGAACTTCAGGACGTTCTCGTGCCCGAAGTGCGTGTCACTGGTGAACCAGATCATTCCATTGTCTCCTTGTCGCTAAATACCGTTCTCCTTTGCGCAATTGAGGAGACGTATTTTGAGCGACATGAGGCGTTCGAACCTCATGTTCTGTGCTCCAATCTGCCGGATTGTTCCAGCTAAAACTTTAAAACCTCGTGCGGGCAGAAAACCGTGTCCCGTTTGTAGGGTCATAGTATAGGCACTGTTAGAACTAATAGCCCAAATCCGTTGCCAACTAGCCACTATTGGCAACTATTAGGCCTTTTAGACAGCCGAACTGACTAATAGCCGCTATTTGTTAGGCCGTTTTGCAACCACGAGCGCTGCCGTGGATTCTTGATACGGCGCATCGACAACAGCAATGTCAAGCGGGTAGAATGGTGCCGACGGCAGCCCAAGTCGTAGGAAGCTGGGCAGAGCCGTTGCTTTGAAGAGTTAGGTCACCGCCTTAGCGACGGTGACCTTTCTTTTTGGGCTTCGAACCCTGCTTGAGTGCCTTGGAAAGGCCGACGAGGGCCGTGAGGAGCGAGACCAGGGCGGTCATGAGCTTCACGAACTCGGTGAAATCGGTCATGGGCATCACCTCCCATCGGATGGAGGGCTCTGCCCGGCACGAGGACTGCCGACAGCGCTGCTGATTCTAGCAGAGCGTCATTCTTCTTCGATCAATCCGTGCTCCACTCCCTCGCCGGAATCCAGTCTTTCCGCAGCTCGACGAAGGTGTTCTTGATTCCCGCGACCCCAAAACGGATCGTCTTCGCGCTCGTCACGGGCCTTGAGCTTGCCCCTGGCTCTCTCGACGGCCTCGCCAGTCGCTTGCCGCCGAACCTCATCCTTAACTTCCTCGCCGATCTCCCCAAATTCCAACGCCGGCCCGTTCTTGCTCACCGGTCCGTACATGCTCGGCCCTCCCCTGCTCGCGACCTGTTTTCCAGCCAAGACCGTACTCGCTATTGCTTCTAATAGCTTGAACAGCTCTTCATCCGGCCACTATTAGCAACTATTAGTCCAAATCCTCCAGCCCAGCAGCCAATAACCACCATTAGCCCAGCTAAACGACCAAAACAAATCGCCCGGTGCACAGAATCTGAACAGTCACGAGACGCGTTGAACTCAACATGCGCGGCCTGTCCCGCGTGGACAGCTACAGGGTCGTCTGCGTCGCCGGCCCTGTTGCCATTCAATCAGCTGCATAATATACAGGCAGGTCTCCCGAGTACTCCCGTCGCCCTAGTGCGTTGCCATTCAAAGCAACGAGTAACGCTTGGGTAAGAGGGCCCACCTTCACTCTTGGTGAATCACTCGCCGCCCCTGTGCCCTTTTCGGCAATTTCCTGTATCCCTTTTGGAAACTCGAGTGCCTATCTGGCCGACGAAAAGATTTAGCGAATTTAGGTGTACCACTCTGTGTTAGTTTGTATTTTAGACAGTATTTGTGATACGCTTTGTTTCAATCAGTAGTGGTACGATTTCGTTTGTTCAACGAAGGAGGTAATTGTCTATGGCAGTGGCCGAGGAGAAGAAAAGAATCCAGGTTACTCTGCCTCTCGAAATTTGGCGTGATCTCGATGACTACGCGAAGAGCCGCGGTGTAGCTAAGTCGTCTATGGCGGCGATCGCTATCGCCGAGTTTTTGGAGCGTGTTAAAGAGCAAAAATAGATATGAAAAAAGCCCCCTACCGCCAAGTAAGAAGGGCTTTTTCCATGTTCAAATGTGGCTTTCTGGCCTGTTACCTGCAATCCTAGCACACGTATGCTTCGATTTGGGTCCCTATGTTGAAGTACTACCAAAATACTATGGCATCACTTCGACTGATGGCTAGACAGCCTCAATGAGAGGCTAGTTTATGGATACCAGAAATTTAAAACCGGACGCGGGCGGTGGCTATCCGTGGGACACGGATAGCCACCCGTCCGGCCCCGCAAGCCCGTCTGGAATGGGGGCGGCGTCCGATTTCGCGAATCAGGCCGTCACAGATGCCGCTATGCCCAATAGTGAGAGTCACCGCGAAGCACTTCGCCGGGCATCGGATGAATCGTCCCGTGTCGCCCACATGGTGCAGGATATGGTCAGCGAGAAGGTCGCGATCATCAAGCCGCCGTGGATGCTCGAGCTCGGTTTGCCTAGACTTGACACCGATATCATGGGGCGGATTTGGTCGTTCCAGCGCAAGGACGTTTACAAATCCACCTGCTACATCAGCCTTGCCACCATGGCGGCGGACGTCAACTCGGATCGGTCGAACGTCAAGAAGAGAATCGATAAGCTCGTCGAACTCGGTCTTTTGATTAAGTCGCCGCGTGGTAATAACAAATCTGTTGAGTACCGGCTCGATATGACGGCGATCGCTAAGCGCAGGCTCGAAGTCGAGGAGGATAGGAAAAAGCAACGCGCCGAGAATTCGGCGAAACGCAAAGCTCAGTGGGACGCAAAGCATTCTGCCTAGTTTGAAGGGCTATGGGTTGTATGAACCCATAGCCCTATTTCTTTTTCTTACAAACTATGGGTTGAAAGAACCTACAGTATAGCTATGGGTTGTTTTAACCCATAGTTTGGCGAAAAATCATTTTATTGATAGGGGGTTAAATAACGGTTCTTCAGCAAGACTATTGGTTAGGACAACCCATAGTCTTGCTGACAGAGATCGCGGACGCTTTTCCGTGACGGTATAGCTATGGGTTGAAAGAACCCATAGACAATTTAAGCCACTTTTCTGCTATGGGTTAATCCAACCCATAGAAAGCGATCGAAAAATGCCAAAAAGTACCGGAATAGTTATTTCAACCCATAGTTTGAGCCTGTGTTAACCGGGGCCAACTTATCAACTATGGGTTGTCTCACGAGACTATGGGTTGAAATAACCCATGCCAACTATGGGTTCAGTTAACCCATGCACTATGGGTTGAAATAACCACAACTATGGGTTGAAATAACCACAACTATGGGTTCATACAACCCACCAAGTCTGACTAGAGTGAATAAGATTCACTTAGTCTGAGCTCAAGAGAGAAACGGAGAAATCTACCAGAAAGCATTTAATGATCGAACGATATACAAACAAGGAGATCCTTCGTCCTTGCCCTCCGTTCGGCTACGCTCGCACTCCGCGTCGCCTGTGGCTCCTTGGCGC